>REEN01000072.1 GCA_007695015.1 Marinilabiliales bacterium | reverse complement strand
CCGGCAGCTCCCCTGACCCCGAAAACCGATGCCCGGGGACCGCTGAATACTTCAAGCCTCTCAATGTACCGGGGATCAAGGTTCAGGAAATGATCCTGCGATACCTCTGTGCCATCAACCATGAACAGCGGCCGGTTGCTGAAAAACGCACTGGTCGGGCCCCTGAACTGGAGATTATGATTCAGTCCACGCACCCTGGTCACCAGTATGTCATACATGTTAGGCTGCTTGCTGTCACGCTGGATATATACCGTCTGGTCCGGGACCCCGTACTGCTGTGGAGATGAGGCATCTCTTTCAGTATGTGAATAGGGCGACCGTCCTGCTCCTGCCGTCCGTTCCCAGTCCGCCCCCCTGCTTGTTATGTTCTGCGGCAAGGTGAATTCATTGGCAAAATAATCAAGTCCGTAAAGCCTGCCGGTAGCAAGTTCGAGCCTGGGGGGCCTGTTGGAAACCAGCCTGTCGGTCGAAAGGATTACCCGTACATCATCGTGAAACACAAGATCACCGAAGATAAACCTGCCCTGGTTATCGGTTTTCGTTTCGAAAACGCCGTTATCCTTACCACTGACCTCAAGCTGAACCGGGAAATTAGGCAGCCCCCTGTTCTGGGAGGGATCAATTGCCCGGCCACTGACAGCCAGTGATGAAGAAGGTTCATGCTCAATATCGGGCATGTTACCCGCCAAAACATCCTCCCACATGAAACGGCGCCATCCATAGGTCATCATAATATTATCAAGCGATTCAACAAGATCCCTCCCGGGATCCAGGTAATTATAGGTAGCACCTTTGAGTCCGGGCAGATCGGAATTCATAAGTAATTCACTAAGAATATTACGGTTCATCTCAGGCATACCCGCTTCAGTGTGGACCACTGACAGTGAAAAACTTCCCTCAACAGGATTCCCGTCTTTATCTGTTACATCTATACCCAGGACATAATATTCCCTGTCTCCAACTTCCTGTCTTCCCATTTCGGGATAAAAAACGAGGGCATCGTCATGGTTTATAAAGACAAGCCTTTCAGCAAGCGGCACCATACCGGGGGTAAAAGCGGTAATATGAGCCACACCGGTCTTAAAGGATTCAAGCGGGAAATTCACAGCGGCAATGCCGTCTTGTAATGCTGCCACCTGGCCGGTTACGGCACTGCCCCGAACATGTGCCACCAGAACGACCTCCTCCGAGTAACTGGGGCTTGATTCAGAGTATGTTGAATTAACACTGACACGCAGGTAGTCATCACCCTGATCAACCCTTAAAGCGATACCCTCAGCCAGCGGTTCAGGAAGGCCGAACTCCTGCGGCCGGCCATCTCCGAACGATACCCTTGCGGTATAACGGGAGCCGGCAGCCGGGGTTATCTCAAACCTGCCGGTACCCATCTGATCGGTGTTGAATGTGGCGACTACACCTGAGCTTTCATCAATTACCTCACCGGTTGCATCAAGTCCGTTACCCAGTCCGTCAAAAGCCCTGAAGGCGACACGGCCCTGAACCCCTTCAACCATCCGCCCCCCCTCGGGGAAGAATACTATGCTTCCGGTTTCTCCAAGGTTATCGAGATTCCTGTTGAATCGCCTGTTTGCACGTGCCTCGGCCCTTGGGACGATATCGGCATAACTGCTGTTCCGGATGTAAAAATAGCTCGAATAGTAGAACTCTTCTCCAAAATTCTTCATCCAGTCGGTATAGGCCCTGATCCTGTAATTACCGTCGGGAATGTTCCGTGCCAGATTGAAGTCCCCTTCGGCAAAGCCATTTTCGGCAAGCAGTATCCTGGTACCCATCAGGGTGCCGCTGCTGCTTATAAGGTCGACATAGACATTGGTTTTGACAGTGTCGGGAACATGCAGCGAACCGTCCATCAGATAAACACTGAACCAAAGAATATCTCCGGCGCCGTAATGGTTTTTGTTCTGGTGAATATAAATTTTCTGCGGTGCTGCAAAAGATGTAAACTCCTGCAGTTTTAGTCCGGCATCCTCAATTGGCGAAGACCCTTGCTGACCGCTGACCGGTAAATGACACAAGACAACGGAGATGATGATCATTGCAGTTCTTATCATGACAACAGTTTTTTTTAAAAGGCCGGCGATACAGACCTGATTTATTTCAAATTTAAATGATTAATCCATCAAACAGGATATATAAAACAGATATCTTACCGGATTTGTTTTTCAACAGCCTTTAAAATTAAGACCGTTTAAAGTATAAAAACCCTCTCCATGTATTTAAAATAATTGCAGACAGACTGTTTTATTCACAAATAAACGCCGTTTGCGCAACCGGGAGCCTCTTTTTTGCATCTATATGTCGGAATTCTTTGACACGGGACAAAATTTGATCACCAAATTATCCGTTAATTGGCTTATAAGTGCTTTCTTTGAAATTGCAAGCTTAATAAGCCGGTAGAATTGACTGATAATCTGGATGACATAGTTAAGGGATGTATATCGGGTGACAGGCAAAGCCAGGAAGATCTCTACAGGGCACTGTCGCCGCAGATGTATACGGTCTGCCTCAGATACGCATCTGATGCAGATGAAGCCGGAGATTTCCTCCAGGAGGGATTTATAACTGTTTTCTCCAGGATCAGGGAATTCCGAAGCGAAGGATCGTTTGAGGGCTGGGTGAGAAAGATCATGGTAAATACAGCATTGCAATTATTAAGAAAGAAAAGACAGATGTATATTCTGAACGAAACAATAACGGCAGACAGGGAGTATGAGGTTCCCGACATCCAGTACTACCTGGATAAGGAAGACCTCCTGGAAATGATCCGTGCATTGCCTGTTAACCAGCGCATGGTTTTTAACCTTTATGCAATAGAGGGATATAATCATGCTGAAATAGCTGATATGACAGGTATCCCCGAGAATACATCAAAATCCCACCTTTACAGGGCCAGGCTTGCCCTGAAGGAGATGCTGGAGAAGAGTAACAGGGGTGAAAGTGAAAAGCTTAGAAAAAATGTCTGATAACCACAGACATATTGACAAGATATTCAGTGAAGGATTGTCAGACCACAGGACAACACCTCCAACAGGTGTATGGACCGGAATAAAAGATAATCTGGATAAAAAGAAAAGGACCGGCATTATTTACCGAACTGCCGGTATAGCCGCTGCTATCCTGATATTATTGGGGTTAGGCGGGGGAATTCTCCAAATGTTCAGGCTTGATAAAGAAGACAACTACCTGTCAACTTCTTCTGAAACGTTGACAAAACCCGGGCCTGAACCTGAAAAAATGCCTGCTCCCCGCCAACCCCCCTCTCATTATGCCCGGACAGAAATTGATGCTCTGAAAGATGACAGGGAAGTTTTTACCACCGGTGAGATAAAACACCCCCCCCCGGTAATCCATACAGAGCGCAAAGATTATGATCAGATAATTTTGACACCGGACCATCCTGAACTACCCCGGAAGAAAAATAACGGACTGGTATCATCAAGTGAGCCTTACAGTGATCCTGCTATCCTTACCGGAATTAAGATGTCTGACTCCCGCCACCCGTCAGGCAGGTCAGGGTCACAGAACAGAGGATGGTACGCTTCGGTTTCAGTTGCACCAAACTACTCGTACAGGACCCTCAGCGGTTTCAGTCAGGGTTCCCCGGGTAAGGAACATTTCAACAAAAAAGAAACGGGCCTGACATCATTGTCTTTCAGATTCGCCGCCGGATATCGTGTAAGCGAACGTTTTACGATACTGACCGGTTTTGATATGCTGGGGATGGGCCAAAGTATCAGGGGACTCATTATTATTACAGATCCGGACGTAATCGAGAACCTTGCAACAAGTTTTCCGGGCTCCATGAGGCTTAAAAGTCACCCGGTAAGCAACTCCCTGGGAGAGATAGGATCAGAAGGCCCTCCCCTTATGATAGCTGATGACCATCTTCTGCTGACAGGCGATCTGGCAGGATCCGTGCCACTGACAATGTATGGATCTTCACAAGATGACCCGGCCAGGATAACACAGGGAATCTACTACCTTCAGGTTCCTGTTATTGCACGTTATTATATCACAAACGGGGCTACTGACTTATACGTGAATGGTGGCATCGGAGCCAGTTTTCTGACCGGGAACAGGGTAACGCTCAGGTACCGGGGAGAGAACTTCAGCATAGGACATACCCTGAACATAAGGAATTTCGGAATTACCGGGATTCTGGGTTTCGGCATGGAAAAAACACTGACAGGCAACCTGAGGTTAAATCTTGAGCCCCGGATCACCCACTTTATAACACCCGCAAATACAACCCCCCTGTACTTGTCACGTCCCTATTCTATCTCCTTATCGGGAGGTATCAGTTACGACTTCTGACAACAGCCTTGCGCCGCCCCCTCCCTGTAACGCTCTAAAAGAAGAAAGCAATATCAAATTTTACAATATTTTGGTTACTTTTGATGTTTTTATCTGAATGACAGAGCGGGGTAACCACTGGTTTTTGCAGAACACTCATCCTGACAATTTTGTATTTCTGAAGTAAGTGATTTCAGGCCCCTTATGTTGAACCTGTAAAAAAATTTTAGGTTTGAACGGAGTTAACAGCACGAATCCTTTTGTAAGGTTTTTGTTTCAGTCATTTTCACTGCTGCTTTTCCTCGCAGTTCTCGGGGTAGTTATCCAGGTTTTCAGTTTTTTTATTTCTGATCCGAAAACTCCACCCGCAAGAGGATTTGCAGCTGATTACGCCATATATTCCCTTGAAATACCGATGGAGATGGAACTTTTTGGAGAGCCGGTTCCAATGGAATATTTCGATGTCTGGGAAAGTTTCGACAGGGAGCTCCTTGTAAATACATACTGGCAATCGCAAACCCTGATATTCATCAAAAGGGCCAACAGGTACTTCCCCAAAATTGAGCCCATTCTTAAAGAATACGGAGTGCCTGACGACTTCAAATACCTTGCACTGGCAGAGAGCGGACTGACAAATGTAACCTCACCGGCAAATGCGGTCGGCTACTGGCAGTTCCTCAGAGGCACTGCAAGGGATTACGGGCTGGAGGTCGATGATGAAGTGGATGAACGGTACCACCTGGAGAGATCAACTGAAGCAGCATGCCGGTTTTTGCTTGAATCCTACACTCTCTATAACAGCTGGACGATGGCAGCAGCAAGTTACAACGCAGGCCGCAGGGGCATCAATAACCAGATCAGGATTCAGAAAGAGACAGACTATTACAATCTTCTGCTCAATGAAGAGACCCAACGGTATATATTCAGGATTCTTGCAATTAAGACAATCCTGGAAAACCCCGTCGAATACGGTTTTCATATAAGGGACACGGATCTCTACCCTCCAATTGAATGGTTTGAGGTTCAGGTTGACACGCCGGTTGATGATTTTGCTGACTTTGCCCATGAATTCAACACAAATTACAAGATGCTCAAGTACCTGAACCCATGGCTCCGCAGACCCTATCTGACAAACCGGAGTGGCAGGACCTACAGTATACGGCTCCCGGCAGAGAATTCCCGGATAAGGTCTTCCTATTTTGATCAGAATGACCCTTCCGGAGAAACTGATAATGACAACCGTTAACCCCCAGCAAAATCGAGTATTGGCAAGAGACATGAAATACCTCAGAAACGGAGATACCGGGGCAATTCGCGTCCTGGGGGCCAGGGTACACAATCTTAAAAACATTGAGGTTACGATCCCCCGGAACAAGCTGGTTGTCATAACCGGGCTGAGCGGAAGCGGAAAATCATCACTGGCTTTCGACACTATTTATGCCGAAGGACAGAGAAGGTACATGGAGACCATGTCGGCATACGCACGACAATTCCTGGGAAGTATGGAAAGGCCTGATGTCGATAACATCAGCGGTTTAAGTCCGGTAATAGCAATTGAACAAAAAACCAGCAACAAAAACCCCCGGTCAACCGTAGGTACCATAACTGAAATATATGATTTCCTGCGCCTCCTTTATGCACGCGCCGCCATAGCATATTCACCGGTAACGGGTGATGAGATGGTAAAGTATACCGACGATCAGATCATCAGCCTTATAACCGAAAGGTACAGAAACCGGAAGACCCTGATACTGGCGCCGGTGGTAAAGGGGAGGAAGGGGCACTACAAGGAACTTTTTGAACAGATTCAGAGAAAGGGATTCCTTCATGCCAGGATCAACGGGGAGATTACAGGACTCAAACCGGGGATGCGTGTGGACAGGTATAAAACCCATCACATTGAGATAGTTATTGACAAGCTCCATGTAACTGACAATGACAAGCCACGAATTGCCGCTACCATAAAAACCGCCATGCAGCATGGCAGGAATATAATCATGGTCATGGATGCTGAGAGTGGCGAAACAAGGTATTTCAGCAAACAACTGATGTGCCCCGCATCGGGTATATCATACAATGAGCCTGCCCCACACACCTTTTCTTTCAACTCGCCCAGGGGTGCCTGCCCCAGGTGTGGGGGACTGGGAACAGTGGCCGAGATGGACCTGGAGAAGATAATACCCAGACCGGACCTGTCAATCAGAAGAGGTGGTATAGAGCCACTGGGCACATACAAAAACTCGCTGATATTCTGGCAACTGGAAGCTATTGCGGCAAAACACGGGTTCTCCCTCAACACACCCCTGGGTGATATACCGGGTGAAGCCCTCAACACCATATTATACGGATCGGAAGAATCTTTCAAGCTGCTTCACTCACCACTGGGATCAGCGTCAAACTACTTCATGAGTTTTGACGGTGTAATCAACTATATTGCCAACCAAAGGGAGAACGGTAACGGGGGAAGGAAAGACAAGTGGGCCGGTCAGTATCTCAAAAGAACGGTTTGCCCCAACTGTAATGGAACCAGGCTTCATAATGAGGCCCTGTTCTTTATGATTGCAGGGAAGAACATTGCAGAGCTGGCTGAAATGGACCTTGATATGCTGGACAGCTGGTTCTCATCGGTCGATGCGGAGCTTACTGAAAAGCAGAAGCTTATTTCTTCAGAGATCATCAAAGAGATCAGGGCAAGGCTTGGATTTCTGTTGAGTGTCGGACTGAATTACCTGTCACTGAACCGCAATTCAGCAAGCCTTTCAGGTGGGGAAAGCCAGCGGATAAGGCTGGCCACCCAGATAGGGTCACAGCTGGTCAATGTATTGTACATACTGGATGAACCAAGTATCGGCCTTCACCAGACCGATAACAGGAAGTTGATAGATTCGTTAAAGCAGCTCAGGGATAAGGGTAATTCCGTAATAGTTGTCGAGCATGACAGAGATATGATAGAGTCAGCCGATTATGTCATCGACATGGGACCCAGGGCGGGAAGAAAGGGAGGTGAGATAGCAGCCTGCGGCACTCCGGGCGAAGTTGCACAAACAGGTACTCTCACAGGATGCTACCTCTCAGCCCGGAGAGAGATAGAAATGCCATTGTCACGCCGTGACGGAAACGGGACCAGTATATTAATACGCGGGGCCTCCGGCAACAATCTCAAAGACATAGATGCGGTAATTCCCACAGGCAAGCTTATCTGCGTTACGGGGGTGTCGGGGAGCGGAAAATCAAGCCTGATCAAAGAAACGCTCCAGCCATATATGAGCAGACATTTCTACAATGCCCGCAAGGAGCCTCTGCCCTGCCTGGGCGTAGAGGGCATGGAGAATACCGACAAGATAATTGAGGTTGACCAATCCCCTATTGGCCGCACACCCAGATCAAACCCCGCAACCTACACTGGTGTGTTTGCAGATATACGGAAGCTGTTCGAACAGACACCGGAGGCAAAGATAAGGGCATGGAAGGCAGGCAGGTTCTCTTTCAATGTCAGGGGCGGAAGATGTGAAACCTGCAGGGGAGCCGGCGTTCAGACCATTGAGATGAATTTTCTTCCCGATGTTTACGTTCAGTGCAGGGACTGTAACGGTAAAAGATATAACAGGGAAACGCTGGAGGTAAAATTCAAGGGCAAATCAATAAGCGATGTGCTGGACATGACCATTAACCAGGCCGTTGAGTTCTTCGAAAAGATACCGTCAATCTACCGCAAGATATACACCCTGCAGAGGGTCGGGATGGGATATGTCAAACTGGGCCAGGCATCAACAACCCTTTCAGGAGGAGAATCCCAGAGGGTGAAACTTGCAGCTGAGCTTGCCAGGAAAGACACCGGCAGGACCCTGTATGTTCTTGACGAACCTACTACCGGACTTCATTTTGAAGATATCAGGGTGCTTCTTAAGGTTCTCAACACTTTGGTTGACAGGGGTAATACCGTGATAGTAATTGAACACAACATGGATGTTATAAAGGTAGCAGACCATATTATTGACCTGGGCCCTTACGGAGGCAGAGAAGGAGGCAGGATAATTGCAGCAGGCACTCCCGAGGATGTTGCACAGGTCACAGAAAGCTTTACCGGACAATGTCTCAGATCCATACTCAATCCGGAACCGGCTGAATAGTCAAATCAAATCAACATTTACCCAAATTCATTATCAATCATGATGGCAGAAGAAAGAATTAAAAGCGCATTTACAGAAAAAGACTGGAACGAGATCAAAACGTTCGATTCATGGACAATATTCAAGGTAATTGCCGAATTTGTCGAAGGGTTTGAAAAAATGAGCAGGATAGGCCCCTGCGTATCAATATTCGGATCGGCAAGAACCTCGCCGGAAAACAAGTACTTCAAACTGGCTGAAGAGATTGCCTTCAAGCTCACACAATCCGGCTACGGCGTGATCACAGGCGGCGGACCCGGCATTATGGAAGCGGCAAATATGGGTGCGCGCAGAGGGGGAGGACGGTCTGTGGGTCTTAACATAGACCTTCCACACGAACAGGGAGCCAACCTGTTTATTGACAGTGATAAATTAATAAATTTCAGCCACTTCTTTGTTCGCAAAGTGATGTTCGTCAAATATGCACAGGGATTTATTGTCCTCCCCGGCGGATTTGGAACATTTGATGAGCTCTTCGAGGCTATCACCCTTATCCAGACTGAGAAGATCGGCAGGTTCCCGATCATACTGGTTGGCAAAAACTATTGGAAAGGCCTGATTGAATGGATAAAAGAGGTAATGCTTGAAGAGGAGAAATATATCAGCCCCGGCGACATGGAGTTATTTTCTGTTGTCGATGCTGCCGACGAGGCGGTTGAAAAGATCAACAGCTTCTATTCGAAGTACCTTCTCAGCCCCAATTTCTGATACTCTGCCTCCAGTGTTGATATTTTGTTAATATTTGATTCTAAGGTAATTAAAAACTGATTGATTTTTTTCAGAATTTTATCTCATAATTGCCAGGGGCTAAAATTGCCCACTTTAACTGACATTATATGCAGATATGCTGAAATACATCATTCTGGTCGTTACAATTAATCTGGTTCTGTTTATAGGTTTGTTTACCAGGGAGAATGTTCATCTGCAAATCATTACACCCCCCAGTGCCGAAGCCGGCACCACTGTCGAAGTCGAAATTGAGCTGCACAAAGCCGGTATTTCAGGCTTTGCGCGTTTCCATCAGGAGCTTCCCCGGGGTATAAAAGCATCGCCGGTATATCCCGCAGATATGGATTTCTCCTTCGAGCATAATACCGTCAGGATGATATGGCTGAACCTTCCCAGCGAGGAGACCCTCCGGATACGTTACAAGCTGCATATTGATGAGCGGCTCAGGGGCGAGCTCAACCTCAGCGGAACTTTCAGCTATATTGAAGATAACCGGCGTATGAGAGCAGATGCTCCCGGTGTTGCAATACAAATTGAGCCATCACCATACATTGATGAAAATCTGATAGTTGAAATAGGTGAGACGGCTGAACCTGAGCCCGGCATCTCCGTTCCGGCTCCCGGCATTTCTGAAGCGGTGGCCGTGAGGCAGGTTCCGGTGGCAGATGACGGGCAGGGTTACCTGGTAAACATCCTGGTAAGCAGTGGCCCAAGGAGCTCCTTTGCAAGAATTGAAGAGAAGATACCCCACGGATTCACTGCTGTTGAAGTTGAAAGCCACGGGGGGATCTTTACTTTTTCAGATCAGACGGTCAGGTTCATCTGGAGAGAGCTCTCTCCGGAAACTACATTCCTTGTATCCTACAGGCTCGTTCCGGTGACAGATTACGAGACAGTCCCCCAGCCATCAGGTGAGTTTTCGGTTGTTCAAAACGACATTACCTCTAACTTACCGGTGGTTGAAAGGGAGGCCCCGCTGGAAACACTTTCAGAAGCCGGTAGACTACGGTTGCTCTCTTCGGCCCTACTGGAGGCAAGGACTACGGCACCCATGCGTATGCCAGCACCGCCGGTAACATCACCGCGGCCGGCACCAGCGGTTCCCGCACCCGCGCCCGATCAGCTTGTTAGACCATTGCCGCCTGAAGATGGTGTATATTACAGGGTTCAGCTTGCGGCAGGCAGAAGGCCGGTTGACCCTGACGGCTATTTCGGGAACCTTGAGATTCCGTATACCGTCCATACAGAGCTGCACGAAGGCTGGATCAAGTATACAATCGGTTCTTTCCCTGATTACAGGTCAGCCCGCGACCAGAGAGTGCATATCTGGAATACAACGCCAGTTGGAGACGCCTTTGTTTCCGCCTATAACCACGGGACAAGGATAACCGTCCAGGAAGCACTGGCAATTGCAAACCACAGATGGTACAGGTGATTGCCCAAAAATGCGGAACTCTTAGCCAAACCCGGAAAAAACGATAAAGTAATCATAATTTAGTTCTATTTGCCCAGAACTTATTATTTTTACTCCCGTAGACTAAGTAAACACACTGTTGTTTATGCAGAACATGAGGACGATCAGTACCCTTCTGCTTCTGTCGGTAATAACCGCAGTATTCCCGGCACTGCTTCTTGCACAGGTCGGTCAGGACGATGAATTTGAGCGGCTTCTGAGGGAGGAGATAGAGGTGGAAGATCCCGTATATAAGCCGGTCCTGGCTTTCGGCATAGGATCCTTCGGCTTTATGGGAGATGTAACCGATTTTTATTCGGCACTCTGGAGCAGTCAGCCGGGGTACAGACTCAATGTTTCAACTTTCCTGGACAGGCGCCGCAATTACCGTCTCAATTTCTTCATGCTTTATGGCAGGCTTACAGGTAACGAGAGATCATACCTGGATCTTGAAAGGAACCTTAATTTCCAGTCGGAGATAATCAATTTCGGACTTAACTTTGAGTACACCTTTAACCATATTTTCAGATCCAGCAGGTGGATTACCCCGTTTGTATCAGCCGGCATTGAGTCCTTCCAGTTCAATTCCAAGGCAGACCTTCTTGATGATAACGGCAACCCTTACAACTACTGGTCAGACGGCACCATAAGAGATATACCCGAAAACTCCCCCCATGCTTACCAAAGCAATATAATCCGGCGCAACTACATTTACGAGACCGACCTCCGAAGTGCCAACCTCTACGGGATGGGTAACTACCCGCAGATCGCATTTGCGGTTCCGGTCGATTATGGGCTGGATTTCAGGATCACCGACAGGGTAAATATGAGGATAGGCAGTTCGATACATTTCACCTTTACCGATATGATAGACAACATAAGCACGGGGATTGCCGGGATAAAATCCAATAGCAGGAACGACAGGTTCTCCTACTCTTATGTGACTTTCCACCTGGATCTCTTTTCCGATCCGGAGACTATAGTTGTGGAAAGGCTGTATGCCGATGTCGAGTTCGACTACACCCTTGTCGAGGATGAGGACGGTGACGGTGTCTTCGATTTCTGGGATCTGTGTCCGAACACTCCACCGGGTGTGGAAGTGGATGAATTCGGCTGCCCGGTGGACAGCGACGGTGACGGGGTACCCGACTACCTGGACCTGGAGCCAAATACACGACCTGGCGCCTTAGTCGATGAATTTGGACGCGAGATCCCTCCCGGTCAGCTTGCCGAACAATTGGGACAAAGAGAAAATGCAGTAGCCAGGGATGAGCTTGACCTCGCTGCAATAATGCCTGCTTACCACTATACGGCAAGGCAATTCAGGAGTTATGACGGGATACCTGAGAAGTTTCGCCCCCTTGACACTGACAGAGATGGCTTCATATCGTTCGATGAACTTATCAGGGCGATCAACCTGTTCTTTGACGGCAGACTGGACCTGACGGCTGAAGATATTTATGAGCTTAACGATTTCTTTTTCTCGCAGTAAGGAAGCTTCTGTTTCACAAAACTTCAGGTTAGGGTAATTCCGGCCTGAGATGCAATAATACCGGGTAACGCTATTGTTTTCAGCTACCTGACAAGCCTGTCCATCTCCCTGTTAATATCACGCTTTTTGATCTCCTGCCTCTTGTCGTATTCTCTCTTGCCCCTGGCAAGCGCTATTTCCAGTTTTGCGAGACCCCGCTCGTTGATGAAGAGCCTGGTTGCAACAATGGTGAATCCCTTATCCTGGGATTTCTTTTTAAGCTTCCTCAGCTCACGTTTATTCAGGAGTAGTTTCCTGTCCTGTCCGGGATCATGATTATTGTAGCTGCCATGGGAGTATTCAGCTATATTCATGCCACTTACCCAGAGTTCATCGCTAATGAAAAAACAATATGCATCAGCAAGGTTCGCCTTCCCCTCCCTGATGGACTTGATCTCTGTACCGCCAAGCACGATTCCTGCAACAAACTTCTCTACAAGTTCAAAGTTGAATGAAGCCTTCCTGTTCTTGATGCTGATATTGCTTTTTTGTTTACTCACTGTCCTGTACCTTTGAATTTATCGATCAGTCTTCCTGCTGCTGTGAAGCTCGTTATCCTGCCGCTTGCCACCTCCTGCCTTAAACTCTCAAGCTCTGAAGCTACCCGCTGATCATTATAGAAAATGTCGCGGAGCTGCTGCTCGATGCTCTCATGCATCCAGTAAAGGGACTGGGTAAGCCTGTTCTCGCGAAAATAGCCCGATGCCCTGGTAAACCTGATATACTCGCTGATGATGCCATTTATGCTTTCAAGTCCGGTTCTATTATGTGCCGAACATAGGCCTACACGGGGTTTCCATCCTGATGCAGGCTGGGGAAAAAGCTGAAGTGCATTCTGATATTGCGCTTTTGCCAACTCAGCCTTTTCCGTATTATTCCCGTCAGCTTTTGTTATTACCAGCATATCGGCCATCTCCATAATGCCGCGCTTGATACCCTGCAGCTCATCACCGGCACCTGCAAGCATAAGAAGAAGGAAAAAATCGACCATTGAATGGACTGCGGTTTCCGACTGCCCCACTCCCACTGTCTCAACAATTACAGTATCAAACCCGGCGGCCTCACACAATATTATACTCTCCCTGGTTTTACGGGCAACTCCTCCCAGTGACCCGCCCGAGGGTGAGGGCCTGATGAATGCATCCGGATCGGCCGATAGTTCTTCCATTCTGGTCTTGTCTCCCAGGATACTTCCCTTCGACAGTCCGCTGCTGGGATCAACAGCCAGCACGGCAATACGTGAGCCGCTCGCTGTCAGCATCTTGCCGAAGCTCTCAATAAATGAGCTCTTACCTACACCGGGCACACCGGTAATACCTATCCTTACAGAATTGCCGGCATGAGGATGACAAAGCTCCACCAGTTCGCCCGCAATCTCCTTGTCAGCCGGCAAGGAGCTCTCTATAAGAGTTATAGCGCGGCCAAGACTACTGATGTCCCGGTTAAGTATTCCTTCAAGGTAATAGTTTACCGGCATCCTTCTCCTGGCGCGGTTACGGGAAGAGCTGCCTCTGGCAGGGTTAACCGAAGGAGGCTGTTCAACACCGCGGCTTACTGATAATGCACTTTTATGCTTTCCTTCTTTGTTCATTCGTTCACCACCTCTCCTGTAACCCGCAGAACAACAACCGGGTTTCGTGGGTCATTGGTAATTACAGTAATGGTTTTACTCTGCCTGCCACGAAGACCGCGTGAGTTAAAAACTGCACCTATACTACTCGTATCACCGGGCTGCAACAATGTCTTTTCCGGATCGATTGCCGTACAACCGCATCCGCTCCTGACTGCACGAATTATGAGCTCTGATTCCCCTGTATTTGTGAACAGAAAACTGTGCTCTGCAGTCTCACCCTGTTTCAGGGTGCCAAAATTGAAAACCCTTTCATCAAAAGTGATTGATGCGGCCAGATCCATCTCCTCCTCTGTCATCCCTGAGAAATCCTCCAGAACATTGGCGCTTATATATATAACATTCCTGCCTTCTGTCCGGCCGTTTACAAGCACCCGGGCATGGCTGGTTACGGAACCCCATTCATCCCTGCTGCCGGCATCGAACGTAACTTCAATATTTCCCTCCTCACCGGGGCTGATTTCAACCGGCACGGCACGAAAAGATGCATAAGCCGGAACACCCGTAAACGAAATTTCCAGATTATCATCAGCCATGTTTATTACCCTTACGGAATCAACAACGACCTCCCCTGGAGAAACCCTCCCCAGAGGAATATGGTTTGATCTGAGCCTGAGAGGCCCGATCTGATGCGGAAACATCTCTTCGGGAGTCTTCACGGCAGGTATTACCTCACCAAGCAACCTGAGACTGACAGTTGAAGGAGAACCCGTGGCGCTGACCGTTATAAGCCTGTTGAACCTGCCCGGCATATTGACGGGATTGAACTCAATGGTTACAATCCCGCTATCGCCGGGCATTACGGGATTCCTGGTCCATGCAAGGACAGATATCCCTCCACCTGCCACAACATTTGTCATAACCAGCGGCTCAGTACCCCTGTTTTCAAACAGGAACCTTTGGCGGACAGGCCCTCCGTCCTCGCTTATCTGCCCGAAATTGTGCTGCCTATTCTCAAAATGGATCACCGGACCGGTTTGTCCGTATACTGAAGAGAATACCAGTGCTACGAGCAAACTTGCAAATGTTATCTTCGGCCAATTCATTATATTTACATGTTTATAACAGCATTACCAGGCAAAAATACAAAATCAGAGCATGCAACTGGCAGAAATCATCAGAAAAAAGTCGGCACAATACCTGGATGAAGTAATCGCCATCCGCCGGCATATTCATATGCATCCCGAGCTCTCATTCAGGGAGCATGAAACATCGGCCTTTGTAAAAAAAAGACTGGAGGAGTACGGGTTGGACTGCAAAACAGTGGCAGGCACCGGCCTCCTGGCTACCATAACAGGCAAAGCAGGCAGGAGCAGCAAATGTATTGCATTGAGGGCAGAACTGGATGCGCTGCCTGTAACCGAGAAGAATGACCTGCCCTGGAGATCCCTGGTGCCTGGTGTTATGCATGCTTGCGGGCACGATGTGCATGCCTCCTGCCTGATCGGTGCAGCCAGGATAATAAAGGAACTTGAAGATGAATTTACCGGGACGGTTCACCTGTTATTCCAGCCCGGGGAAGAAACACTGCCTGGTGGTGCAAAGAAGCTGCTGGAAGAAAAGGTATTCGGCAACAATCAACCATCAGTCGTGATTGCACAACACGTGCTGCCCGAACTGGGCGCAGGAGAAACAGGAATCCGCCCGGGAGTTTATATGGCATCGGGCGATGAGATATATATTACAGTTTCAGGTAAGGGCGGGCACGGTGCAACTCCTGATAAGACCGTCGATACGGTTGCGGCTATGTCACATGTGGTTGTTGCACTGCAACAGGTGTCAAGCAGGTTTGCACCGCCGCATATCCCAACTGTACTGAGTTTTGGCAAGTTCATTGCCAACGGCGCCACAAACGTAATACCAGGAGAAGTTATAATTGAAGGAACCTTTCGCACAATGGATGAGGAATGGAGGGCAGAGGCACACGAGATCATCAACAGGATAGCCGTTAATATCGCCACCAGCCTGGGTGCGTCATGCAGTGTGGAAATAAGAAAGGGATACCCGGTTCTTTACAATGATCCCGGGATGACATCCCTTATGGGCAGTTACATGAAAGAGTACCTTGGCAGCAGGAAGGTAAAGGATCTTCAGATCAGAATGACAACCGAGGATTTTGCATGGTTTGCGAGAGAATACCCTGCAGTATTCTACAGGCTGGGAACCGGAATGCCTGACAGGCTTCTCCATTCGCCTGAGTTCGACATTGACGAACAGATAATGCTGGAGGGGACCGGCCTGCCTGCCTGGCTGGCACTATCTTTCCTGCTTCAATAAGCAGGCAGGGGACAACTACTGCAAAAAAATGACATCTTACAGTTTTCTATCCCGTTGCCCTTTGGGGCAACCTGCTTCCACCGGCAATTCCTGCCAAAAAATTACATTATACAGTTTTCAGCACGTTTTCCTTTCGGGCAACCAGCTTTCACCGGCAGTTTTTGTCAAAAAATGACATTATGCAGTTTTTTAGTAAAATCATTGTATTAATTTTACTTGAAATTTCAAATCTGTCTGATCATAATCGTTAACCTAAAATCAACCAAGAGATGGCTTACGTAATAAATGATGATTGTACCGCATGCGGGAGCTGCATTGACGAATGTCCCGTGGAAGCAATATCAGAAGGAGATATCTATGTTATAGATCCTGAAGCATGTACCGATTGCGGTGCATGTGTCGATGTGTGCCCTGTTGAGGCAATCCATCCGGAATAAAAGTGATATTGCAGCATAAACAAAGGCTGCCCTGACCGGGTAGCCTTTGTTATTGGGAAAGGATTATACCTGAAAGTCTGCCGGACCATGTCTGATCAGCCTCGGGTTCACATTGACCACCGCCAGGACTACATATATTAATTGCCGGAGAGCTTATCCCACCTGATCAGACAAGTCCGGTAATATTGCCCTGTTCATCAATATCCATCCCCTCTGCAGCAGGCACTGCAGGAAGGCCGGGCATCCTCATAATATCGCCCGTTATAGGAATCACGAAACCGGCTCCGGCAGCAATCTCGATCTCGCGAACAGTTACCACAAAATCTTTGGGCCTGCCGAGAAGCTCGGGGTTGTCGGACAATGATTTCTGTGTCTTTGCTATACAAACCGGAAGCTTGTCAAGCCCCAGCTTCTCTATCTTGTCAAGATCAGCCCTTGCCTTCCTGGTAAAATCAACTGCATTGGCACCGTAAATCTTCCTGGCCACCGTTTCAACCTTACGGGGAATGTCCCAGTTCCAGTCATACATCGGCTTGAACCTGTTCCTGCAGTTATCGGCAACGCTGCTAACCACTTTGGCAAGTTCTTCAGCACCTTTGCCGCCTTTAGCCCAGACATCAGCCTCAACTGCTTCTATACCAATCTTCTGACAATGCCCATTTATCATACCTATCTCCTCATCTGTATCTGTTGCAAACCGGTTTATTGCAACAACGGCGCATATGCCAAACTGGGCTATATTCTCAACATGCTTTGTCAGATTTGACAATCCCTTTTCCACTGCACCCGGATCAGGCTCACTGATATTCTTGATATCAGCTCCGCCGTGATACCTGAGGGCCCTGACTGTGGCTACAAGGACAACGGCTCTTGGTGAGAGCCCCGAATAACCGCATTTGATGTCAAAAAACTTCTCCGCACCCAGATCGAACCCGAAACCGGCCTCTGTAACCACGTAATCAGATAACGACAAGCCCATTCTTGTAGCAATGACTGAATTGGTGCCCTGTGCTATGTTTGCAAACGGTCCACCATGGATTATGGCAGGTGTGTGCCCGGTGGTCTGGACAAGATTCGGCATAATGGCATCCTTAAGCAGGGCTGTCATGGCGCCGTGAGCCTTCAGGTCACGGGCATAGACGGGCTTTTTGTCGTGGGTTAACCCGATGAAGATGTTTCCCATCTTTCTCTTCAGATCCTGCAGGTCATCGGCCAGGCAGAGGGCCGCCATGATCTCTGAGGCAGCGGTTATATTAAATCCTCCCTCACGGGGTACACCGCTCATAGTGCCCCCAAGGCCTACAATAACATTACGCAGCGACCGGTCATTCATATCCATTACCCTTTTCCAGAGGACAGTGCGTGGGTCAATGCCTATGCTGCGTGTTTTGCTCTGTATATTGTTATCGATCAGCGCAGCAAGAAGATTGTTTGCCTTTTCAATGGCGCTGAAATCGCCGGTAAAATGCAGGTTTATGTCCTCCATCGGCAGAACCTGTGAATATCCTCCGCCGGCTGCGCCGCCCTTGATCCCGAATACAGGTCCAAGTGAAGGCTCACGCAGAACGACCGCACTCTTTTTACCTATCCTGTTGAGGCCCAGAGAAAGGCCGATCGAAACTGTTGTCTTGCCTTCACCGGCAGGAGTGGGCGATATTGCGCTTACCAGGATCAGGGTACTTTTATCAACCTTTTCCCTGTCGATATATTTAAGTGGTATCTTGGCCTTGTACTTTCCATAAAGCTCAAGATCATTTTCATCAATGCCCATTCCGGCAGCAATCTCAGAAATGTGCTTCATACTGATGCTTCGGGCTATTTCAATATCTGACCTCATAATGACTGTTTTTTTGTTAATACCGGTAACACCGGGCGATCATCACGGTAAGCCTTTAAGGCCGGTACCTTGCCTGGTTTAGTATTCTCTGGTAATCGGTATCTTCCATCAGCTCTGAAAGTGTTACATCCCGGTTGCGGCTCATGTAGGAGGAAACGATCTGCCAGCCAAGCCAGAGAGCTGCCCGGCCGGGAGATTCACTTGTAAACTCCCTTGTAAAGGGAGCAGGATTGACAAACCGGCTGATTGTCCTCACATCGGTAGAGAAGAGTAATTTGTTTTCAACCAGGTAGGTCCACATGAGATCTTCATTCCTCCTGCACCACTGAAGCTGCTGTTCGGTAAAACCTGTTTTCAGTGTATCATGCTGACCGGGAAGAACAGCATCAAGAAAGTAAAGCATCTTCCCGTGATGAATAATATGGCTGAGCAGGTTATCCTCACTTTCATCAAACTCAAATTCCATCATCGCCCATGCCATCATACAATCCGATGCGATCTTTCCGGGGTGCATGACCTGCCTCTGATACAACGGCAGCTGCAACTGTGAGTAAAAAACATGACCGGATCCGAGATATTTGTCCAGGCCTATGCCTATGATTCCTTCAGAGGTAATAACGGACTGGTTGAATCCCGAAATGTAGGTGTATATATCGGGAACCCGGTAGCCGGGGAAATAGTACATGAAGTAACTGAAAGCCAGTTCAAGCTCATCTTCAAGCCACGCGAGATCCGGAAATACCTCATCAACCCCTGTTTTGACCCGGTAAATGTCAAAATCTGTGAGGAACCTCCTGAGATGTCCGGGGAAAGCAGGTGATGCTGGATTGCCTATACGGATAATAAGATTGAAGTAAATATCGAAAAAATCTCCGTACCTGTCTTCTAAAACAGCAATCTGCTGTGGAATGCTGTCAATGTCCAATTCAAACAGGTCATTATCGAAGCGCATTATTCCAATCCCTGCCTCAATACCGCTTATATCGGGTGCCGGCACCCTGTCTGAACATGCCATCAGAAAACCTGATGTTACAAGCACCTGGAAAACAATAAAAAAGCACAGGCTGCGTGCCCCCCTGTTGGATTTATGTATGCCTCCTGTCGTATGCATTATTCTGCTTACAGATTTTGGCGATCCCGCCGTTTATAAAATATTATGGCTTACCAAACGATTTTTTTGGTTAATTTTGTCTGGTACCTGCTATAAAATAATAAATACTGATCAGACTGTAAAGATAAAATTTTGGTTTCTATTTGGCATCAACTGTTCAGGGTATAAGTCCGATAAACATTAAAATTAAACCATATGAGAGGCTTCGTCATTACATTAATCCTTCTCTGCATTGTATTAACCTCAACGGCACAGGGAGTTCGTTTTTCAATCTTTGCCGATCCCCAGATTGCATGGCTTGCCCCCGAAACGCGTAATGCCGAATTTGCAGGTATAAGGGGAGGCTTTGATACCGGGTTTGAGATGGATAACTTCTTCAGCAGTAATTATGCTTTCTCAACAGGCCTCTCAATCAACAGCACAGGAGGAAAATTGAAATTTGACGAACCTCTGGCCTTCCACTTTGAGGGTTCAACCGACACCATCCCCCCCGGCAGTGAGGTAATCTACAAGCTGCAGTACATCAATCTGCCCCTGGGCCTGAAGTTTACAACAAGGGAGATAGGCTATACCACGATATTTGCCAGGATCGGTATGGGCGGGCACTTCAATGTCAGGTCCAGGGCAGATATTGCCGCATCAGGCATCAATAATGAAAGTTTTGCCGATGGGATCAACATGTTCAACTTCTCATATCATTTCGCTGCCGGAATACACTATTCACTGGGTGGTGAGTCGGCTGTAGTCGCCGGGTTTGAATACCGGCACAGGTTTATTGATATCGCCTCGGACGACCAGTATAAGGCCCTCCTGAACTCGGTTTCACTGAGGATCGGATTGCTTTTCTGAATTTGACGTTAAAAATATCAGGACAATAAAATATACAAAGAAATGAAGATCGCCCTGGCACAGATAAACCCTCACGTAGGGAACATAAATGAAAACCTGACAAGGATCGTCTTCTGCATAAAAAAGGCACAGCAATTCCATGCTGATCTTGTAATATTCCCGGAAATGACCGTTTGCGGGTATCCCCCTCACGACATGCTTGATTACCTTGACTTTGTGGACAGGTGCCAGGATGCTGTTGGAAGGATCGCCAGAATATGCACCGACATTGCGGTAATTGTCGGCTCGCCTTCACATAATCCCGGCCGGGAAGGAAAAAGACTTTACAATTCAGCCTTTTTTCTTTATGAGGGAAAAATCAAAAGCATTCACCATAAGACCCTCCTCCCCGATTATGATGTATTTGATGAATACCGGTATTTCGAGCCCAACGACAAATTCAATATTGTCGAATACAAGGGAAGCAGGATAGCCATTACCATATGTGAGGATCTGTGGTATGACCAGAGCTTTGATAACGGCCAGAAGAATACAAGGTTGTACAAGGTGCAGCCAATGGAGAAACTGATAGGCCAGAAACCGGATTTTATAGTCAATATCTCAGCATCTCCATTTGCGTGGACGAAGATCAGGGATAAAAAGGAGATATTTACCAAAACATCAAAAAAATATAGCCTGCCCCTGTTCATGGTAAACCAGGTAGGTGCCAACACTGACCTGATATTTGAGGGTGGCTCTCTTGTAGTGAACCAGAATGGTGAACTGTTTGACAGGGTATCCTGGTTTGAGGAGGACTTTCAGATCTATGACCTGGATGAAGTCAGGAACACTCCCCCGCATGTGACAGATCATAAACAGACCGGGATCATGGAGATGCTGTTCCGTGCACTGGTACTGGGAATAAGGGATTATTTCAATAAAACAGGAAATTCACAAGCCCTGATAGGTCTGTCGGGGGGACTAGACTCGGCTGTTACAGCGGTGCTTACAGCCGAAGCACTAGGTTATGAAAATGTTCATGCCGTTTTTATGCCTTCACAATACACTGCGTCCGAATCATGGGAAGATGCCAGAAAACTGGCTGATAATATCAGTATTTCATACAGTGAAATTGACATTGAACCGCTTGCCAAAATGTACAGCAAGTCCCTTGAGCCATTGTTCGGCGATCTTTCCGAAGATGTTACCGAAGAAAATATCCAGGCCAGGATAAGAGGGACCCTGCTTATGGCAATATCCAACAAGCTCGGCTTCCTGATGCTGAACACATCAAACAAAAGTGAGGCATCCGTAGGCTATACCACCCTTTACGGCGACATGAACGGGGCGCTTTCCGTACTGGGTGACGTTTACAAAACCCGGGTCCGGGAACTGGCTGCATATATCAACAGAAATGAGGAAATCATCCCCGAAAGGGTTATTAAAAAAGCCCCTTCAGCCGAGCTCAGGCCGGATCAGAAAGATACCGACACCCTTCCCTCCTATGAAGTTCTTGACGAAATACTGTTCAGGTATATCGAACAACAAAAGAATGCCGGCCGGATAGCAAGTGAAGGGTTTGACAAAGAGCTGGTTGAAAAGGTTGTGCGAATGGTTAATATGTCAGAGTACAAACGATACCAGTCACCACCCGTTTTGAGGGTGAGCAGCAAGGCATTCGGCAACGGCCGCAGGATGCCAATAGTGGCAAAAATATAATTCTCAACAAACCAAACAGAAATAGACTCCAAAATTATGCAGACAATAATTGAACTGTTTGAAAACAGTGTCAACAAGTACGGAGATAATCCGCTTATGCTTGAAAAATATGGTGATAAATATGAAAGCACTTCCTACCGGGATATACGGCAGGCTGTTGCCGAGTTCTCTGCAGGGCTTATAAGTATGGGGATCAATAAGGGCGATCGCATTGCCCTGCTTTCAGAAGGCCGCAATGACTGGGTTATTTCAGAGCTTGCAGTGCTCTACGCTGGTGCAGTCAACATTCCACTATCAGTGAAACTTGGTGATGCTTCTGAAATAAAGTTCCGGCTCGAACATTCAGGCGCACGAATGATTATAGTTTCTGGCGGCCAGGCCCACAAGTTGCAGGATCTCAAAAGAGAGCTTGCCGTACTTGAAAAAATAGTGCTGCTGGATAAGCCTGATAAGATGGACGATAAAGACATTCTGTATTCTGATATCAGGGAGGCCGGGAAAAATGTTCTTGAAAATGAGCCCGGGAAATTCGAGGAGCGCTGGAAGTCAATAAAAAGTTATGATTATGCAAATATATGCTATACCTCCGGCACCACTGCCGACCCCAAAGGGATCATCCTTTCACACCGCAACTATACAGCGAATGTAGAACAGGCAAGAAGCCTGATGGAAGTTCCGGAATGGTACACCACGCTGCTCATACTGCCCTGGGATCATGCATTTGCCCATACTGCAGGGATATATACTTTGATATCAGCCGGTGCCAGTATGGCATCAATCCAGGTGGGCAAAACACCTATGGAGACACTCAAGAACATACCGCAGAATATCAGGGAGATAAGGCCCGTGTTCTTGCTTAGTGTCCCCGCACTGGCCAAGAATTTCAGGAAAAACATCGAAAGCGGGGTCAGGCAAAAAGGGAAAGTGGCTAAAAGGCTTTTTGACTGGGGGCTCAGCATTGCCTATAAATACAACGGTACAGGCTGGGACAAGGGCAAAGGGATCAGGTTCCTGCTCAGACCTCTTGTATCACTGTTCGACAAAATACTTTTTTCGAAGGTCCGCGAGAATTTCGGGGGCAGACTCAAGTTCTTCATTGGAGGCGGAGCTTTGCTTGACATTGAGCTTCAAAGGTTTTTCTATGCACTGGGGATGCCTATGTTTCAGGGTTACGGACTGACAGAAGCTTCGCCCATAATATCATCCAACTCAGAAAAAAAGCACAAGCTCGGATCATCAGGTTACCTTGTAACCGATATGGAATTAAAGATTTGTGACGATGAAAAGAACGAGCTGCCGACCGGCGAAAAGGGTGAAATAGTCATTAAAGGTGAAAACGTGATGAAGGGCTACTGGCAAAATGAGGAAGCAACCGCTTCAACAATAGTTGACGGATGGCTCTACACCGGTGATATGGGGTACATGGATGAAGACGGCTTTCTGTATGTGCTTGGCCGCTTCAAGAGCCTCCTAATATCCGATGACGGCGAAAAATACAGTCCGGAAGGTATTGAAGAAGCATTTGCAGGACAATCACAGTTCATTGACCAGTGCATGCTATACAACAACCAGAACCCCTACACTGTGGCTCTTATTGTACCAAACAGGGAAGCTCTGAAGAGGTGGCTCGGTCAGAAGAACCTCAAGCCTGAATCAAAGGAAGGGCAGATCGCCATGCTGAAATTGCTGGAACTGGAGCTGAACGAATACAGGATTGGGAGAAAATATGAAAAAATGTTTCCGCAGAGATGGCTTCCCGCCTCAATAGGGGTTCTGGATGAGGCGTTCACCGAGAGCAACCAGTTACTGAACAGTACCCTGAAGATAGTAAGAGGTAAGATAACCGAAAAATACAGTGAGAGAATTGACTATCTTTACACCGTAGAATCAAAAGACGTATGCAACCCGGTGAATATTGAAGCAATCAACAAACTCATGATGAACGTTCAGTGAGCTGCATTGATTCATGTTTCAAGCATTTATGAGGTATCAGATATGTCCGTGCCTGCAATAATCGGCATATAAATATAATAGTAATTGAAGCTTTCCGTTTCAATTCAGGTAGTATTTAAAATCGAACAGGTTACATCGCATTGAATGAATAATTTCGTCAGGTTCCTTATAAGCAGGATGTTCTGGAAACATCTTGCAATAATAGCCGGTATAACAACCTTTGTAATACTTACCATTTTCGTGGGATTGAAAATCTACACCAGGCATGGGAGGGCTTATGCCGTGCCTGACCTGAGGGGCCTGACAGTCACTGAGGCAGAAATGGTTACCGGAGCACGCAGGCTCAGGTACCAGGTGGCAGATTCGGTATTTATCAGTCACGAAGCAAGGGGCACGGTCATAGATCAGAACCCCCCGCCCAATTTCCGGGTAAAGGAGAACCGCACAATATTTCTTACCATAAATGCAATGAATCCTGAAAGGGTTGCTATGCCTGATGTAACAGGTGTTTCATTAAGACAGGCCAGGGCAATAATAGAGACCCAGGGACTTGAGGTAGGCAGACTTATCTATGTGCCGGACATAGCGATGAACAATGTACTGCGCCAGCAATATGAAGGCAACGATATTGAACCCGGAGAGTTGATCGTGCGTGGAGAGGCAATTGACCTGGTACTGGGTGAAGGCCTCAGCACAAGGACCACTTATGTGCCCGATGTACTCTATCTGGACAAGGAAGAGGCAAGGAACAGGATACTTGCAGCCTCGCTGAACCTGGGTGCAGCATTGTATGACACCACCGTAAAAAATGAAGAGGATTCTATCAACGCATTTGTCTGGCGTCAGCGACCTGAATATTCTGAAGGTTTGCAGATCAGGCTGGGATCAATAATTGACCTCTGGATGTCGGTCGACTCAACTCTTCTGCCTGTTCCTGACACACTCGAAATTCTCATGGACGACTTACCTTATGATGAAGATAGTATTATATGGTAGTATAATCCTGCTCTTGTTCCTGACAGGTGCCACAGGCCGGTCCCAGGAAGTTCTTGGCGGACTACAGGTCAATAATGCTGTCAGGGAGCAGCACCTTAAGCATCCCGTGCTTAAATCGTCTGCAGGCCTGATTGAACTGCCCTTCTTTGATGACTTTTCAGGCTCTGAAGTATATCCCGACCATACCAAATGGGCTGACAGATACGTATATATTAATGCAAATTACCCGGTAAACCCTGTATCTCTGAATGTTGCAACTCTTGATGCAATAGATGAAACCGGTGCGCTTTATGAGCATGCAACGATATGGCCATTCCTGGCCGACAGGCTGACCTCAAATCCGATAAACCTCAGCTATATGCCGGCTGACAGTATCTACCTGAGTTTTTTCTACCAGCCCCAGGGAAGAGGTGATGTACCGCAGCCCAATGATTCGCTCAGGGTGGAATTCTGGTCACCCTCAACTGAGAGCTGGAGCATAGTATGGTCCGTTCCCGGTGACAGCCTGCATGAATTCAGGCTAGCAATGATCCCTGTTACAGATACCATCTACCTCATGGAGGGATTCCGGTTCCGGTTCAGCAATATTGCCAGTATAGCCGATAACAGGACCAATCCGGGATCTATGGGTAATGCCGACCACTGGCACATAGATTATGTTGTTCTGGACAGGAACAGATCCTTCACCGACACTGTTTTCAGAGATGTTGCATTTACAGAACCCATAAGGTCTGCCCTGAACAATTACGAAGCCATGCCATGGGAACAGTTCCGTGCAGGAAGGATAGTTGAAATGGGTTCGGTGCTCCCGGTATCCTACCGTAACAACGATATAATAACAAGAAGTGTGCAACGACATTTTTCGATCTATGACGTTTATGAAAACCGATTGGCCCACAACTTCTCAGGCGGATCAACTGTTATAGGCCCCGGGGAGCTGCACAATTTCGAAGCTGACCTTACATGGTCGTTCACGTCGGCAAGTGCGGACTCTGCGCGCTTCAGGATCAGGGCCTGGCTTACAGTGGACGGACTTGAACCGGATAACAATGATACGGTTATCTATTACCAGGATTTCGGCAACTACTTTGCCCTGGATGATGGATCTGCAGAGAATGGATACGGGCTCTCGGGAGGAGGCGCGGAGAATGCCCGGATTGCATGCAGGTTCAGGGCCTACAGGGCCGATACATTACGGGCTGTTAAAATATATTTTAACCAGTCGCTCAACGATGCATCAAGGCATAATTTCAAACTTGCCGTATGGGACGATGACAGCGGGCGTCCGGGCAACCTGGTATATTCCCAGGAAGGTTTCAGGCCTGAGTATGGGGATGGAGTGAACAGCTTTCATACATACCGGCTGGATGAGGCAATACCTGTATCCCAGGTCTTCTATGTCGGCATAATACAAACCAGCAGCAACTTTCTCAATATAGGATTTGACGTGAACCGCAATAACCGAAGCAGGAATTACTACAATATTCATGGAGAGTGGAAGAACTCCTCATTCGAAGGGTCGCTGATGATACGCCCCGTGCTGGGCATGCCACAAAGGCCTGCAAATGTAGCAGATCCTGTTATTAATGAGATCATGAGGATATATCCCAATCCCGCCAGTGATGTGATCTTTTTTGACCTGGAACCAGGCATTGACCGGCGTGCTGCAACCATCAGCCTTATAAATACTCTGGGGCAGACCGTATACCGGGTGCCCGGTACGGAAAATAGCATGGATGTATCAATGTTCCCGGCAGGTATCTATTTCATCCGTGCCGAAACCGGAAATGACCACATTGAAACAAGGAAGATACTCATTAAATAGTCCCTATGACCAATCAGCCCGGAGAAGATATCAATGATGCAGCCGATCTGTATGAACATTTCAGGTTTGAGGCTGATCCGGGTCAGAAGCTTCTCAGAATTGACAAGTTCCTTGTTAACCGGATTGAGAATGTTTCCAGGAGCCTCATACAGAATGCCGCCACAGCAGGTAACATACTGGTAAACGATTCCCCCGTAAAATCAAATTACCGGGTACGGCCCGGTGATATCATAACAATAGTCATGGCTCACCCCCCCAGGGAAGTTGAGCTTTTACCTGAAGATATCCCGGTGAATGTGATCTATGAAGATGACCACCTTGTTGTGGTGAACAAGGCCCCCGGTATGGTCGTACACCCCGGGCACGGAAACTATACAGGCACGCTTATTAATGCGCTTGCCTGGAGGTTCAGGGAAATGCCTCTTTTCGAATCGGGAGAGTTACGGCCCGGACTGGTACACCGGATAGACAAGAACACCAGCGGACTTTTGGTGGTGGCAAAAACTGAATTAGCCATGAACCGGCTTGCAAGGCAGTTTTTCGAAAGAAAGACCAGGAGGGAGTACGACGCCATAGTGTGGGGAAGGCCCGAGCCGGCAGAAGGCAGTATAGAAGGCCATATAGGCAGGCATTCCAAAGACAGGATGAGAATGGATGTCTTTCCCGATGGCAGCCAGGGGAAGTATGCCCTCACCCATTACCGGCTGGTCGAGGACCTTGGCTACATCAGTCATGTTGAATGCAGGCTGGAAACCGGCAGGACACACCAGATAAGGGTGCACCTGGAGCACATAGGTCACCCCCTTTTCAATGACGAAAGATATGGCGGCGACCAGATACTGCGTGGCACCACCTTTACAAAATACAAACAGTTCGTTCAAAACTGTTTCAAGGTTTTACCCCGGCATGCACTGCATGCCAGAACGCTTGGATTTAAGCACCCTGCAACGGACAGGGAACTTTGGTTTGAAACAGAGTTGCCTGATGACATACAGCAGCTAATTGACAAATGGAAGAGGTACACCGGAAGCAGGGATGAGATATGAGCCGGGTGTTGCTGGTGCTTTATATCACCGGCCCGGTTGAACCGGGCAGCATCCGGGAAACATGGACCGGGTGCCTTAGTGATCCTGTTTTTTTTATATTTGCCATTGAATCCACCAACTGAGTTTCGCAATGAAGAAAAACATAGCCATAGTTGCCGGAGGCGACTCATCCGAATATGTCGTATCGGTAGAAAGCGCATCCAACATCATAAAATCGCTCGATAAAACCCGTTACAACCCTTTTCTCATAACCATGAAGGGTGACAGGTGGATAGCCGGCACCATTGAGGAGCCGGGACCCGTGGTTGATAAAAACGACTTCTCGGTAATGCTGGACGGTAAAAAGACAAAGTTTGACTGTGTTTTCATGGCGATACACGGGACTCCGGGCGAAGACGGCAAGCTGCAGGCCTATTTCGACCTTATCGGGATGCCCTGCACCACCTGTGGCGTACTCGCCTCTGCCCTCACATTCAACAAATACATATGCAAGGGTTTCCTTAACAATTTCGGCATCGTATCACCAAAGGCGATGCTTGTGAGGAAAGGATACAGGTTTGACCCGGGAAAAATAGCTGCGGAGATCGGACTGCCCTGTTTTGTCAAACCCAACAACGGGGGGTCCAGCTTCGGGGTCACCAGGGTCACCAAAGCATCCCGGTTAAAAGATGCCATCCTTAAAGCTTTCAATGAAGACAACGAGGTCATCATAGAGGAGTTCATTGAAGGCACAGAACTGACTGGCGGGGTGTTCAAGAGCAGTGACAGGGAGATACTGTTTCCCCTGACTGAAATTGTAAGCAAGAATGAATTTTTTGATTTTGATGCCAAATATAACAGGGAGGCTGATGAGATAACCCCGGCAAGGATAGATGAAAAATACACAAGGGAGTGCCAGCAGATATCCTCCATGATCTATGATATCCTTGACTGCCGTGGAATTGTAAGGATTGACTACATACTCAGTGAAGACAAATTATATTTTCTTGAAGTCAACACTGTACCGGGAATGACCGATACCAGCATTATTCCCCAGCAGGCAGAGGCGATCGGACTGGAAACAAAGGAGCTTTTTACACTGGCAATTGAAGACGCTATTGAGTATGCAAAAACCGGGCGTTAATACCCGCCCGGTTTTTTATCAGCGCTACCTGTCAGGTATAACCCTTCCAGGCAAAAGTCTGTCAGGAGTTAACAGACGGCTTTTTTCAGCACACACTCATTACTAACAGAATACCGGCAACACATTGCCGCGAAGGACGCGGAATTAAAGATAGCCTGCCGGGCCAGCAACCTTTCAGAAGCTCAATGACATTCCTGCGTTAAACATCCTCGGCAGCCCTACCCTTATACCCTGCGGCCTTCTTGATGCTATATATCTTTCATTAAGCAGGTTCTTTATGGTAAGGTTAAAATTCAGTCCGCCAGGAAGGTCATACCACGCCGATAAATTCATTACGAAAAATGACGGTATCTGCCCGATACGGCCGTTGGCAGTTGCCTGGAGGTAATTGTAATCAGGATCAGCACCGGCCCTTTCAATCCAGTCGCCAACACAACCGGTATTGAGCACGTCGGTATACTGGCTCCCCGTGAACTGTCCCCCTACCCTTACGCCAAAACCGGTTTGGCTCGTGTACTGCAGGTATCCTGAAGCATTTACCGCCGGTGAATAAGGGGTCCTGTTACCTTTCACATTTACCATGACAGTATTATTCAGCGGTCCGTTTGCAATCCGCTCCACCACAAATCTGTCGTCAGAGAATACCGAACGGGTAAATGTTGCATTTACAGCTGCCGTAAGATCGCCCGGCAGACCGGTCAATTGTGAAACATTAAGGATGACATCGCCCTCAGCCCCCCTGTGGCTGGTCCGGCCTGCATTGATATACCCGGCTCCCCGGCCTCCCGAAGATTCTGACACCGGTATAACCTGGTTTGAGAAATCCATTAGAAATAGTGTAGCCTCAAACCTGACCACATTTTCAAAACCTGTCCGTGCCCCAGCTTCAATGTTCCAGCTCTTTTCAGCATCCAGCAGCATATCTTCGCCCGAACTGCTTATGGCATCCTTGATCCTTGGCGGAGCAAATCCCCTGTGTATACCGGCAAAAACCCCGTTCTGCCGATTGAAATTGTAGTTTATTCCGGCACCTGGAATCAGCTCAGCAACAAAGGTATTGTTCACAATGGCCACATCTTCAAAACTGGCCCTGAGGATATCCCTCTCGTAGTTCAGCATCTCGGTGCGTATTCCGGCCGTGACCGAAACCCTGTCACTGAGAAAGGCTTTGTTCTGTACCCAGGTGCTGAATGCATGTCCCGTACGTATCTCATCATCCCTGAGGTTGCCCGAAACCGCTGTTGCACTTGTGCCGTTGACCCTTTGTTCATATGCCCTCTCGTAATGCAGACGCGCACCTGCATCAAGGATGCTTCTCAACCCCTTCAGGGAGTAATTAAATCTTGTCCTGTTCTCAATCCCTGCAACCTCAAACTGCCTGTTCCTGTTACCTGTGCTGTTCCTTAAAAATATCATGCCGCCGGGAAGGGTATTGTCACCCCACACCTCTCCGGTTAGACCGGAAGAACCACCATCATATGTGAAATCCTGCCTGCGCCAGTTCCGTGTTGTGGTATAGCCGTAGGCGGTTGTGTTGAACTGCAGATCGTCACTTAGTGAGAACCTGTGGCTCAGGCTCATTGAATATCTCCTTACTTCGAGGTTGTCGTGCGGAGCAAGCCGCACATGATCATTGCCGCCAGTTTCAAACATGGCCTGTGTAAGTCCAACATAAGTCGAATTGGAAACCTCATCATAAACACCAATTTTAAGGGTTGCGGCAGACCTTGGCGAGGAGCTGAATCTAAGCTTGCCATTGATATCGTTCAGCACAAATTGAGTGGGTCCCAGGTTTTCGGCCTGCCTTCTGAGATAGTTTACCTGGAATCCGGTATTACCGTATGTATTACCATAACCGGCCAATCCGCTGTAATAACCACCCTGTCCGCCGCTTATTCGTGCATAACCTGTGCTCTCAGCCGGAGGATCGGCTGTGATATAGTTTATCACACCACCGATAGTTTGCGGACCGTATAAAATAGACCCGCTCCCCTTCAGAACCTCTATGCCGCTCATCCTGTCAATGGACGGAGTATAATACATCTCTGGTTCCCCGTAAGGTCCAAGTGCAACAGGTATCCCGTCCTCAAGCATCAGTACGTTCCGGCTTTTGTCAGGGTCTAATCCCCGTACCCCTATATTTGCACGCAACCCGGCTCCCTCCTCCTCAACAACATGCAGGCCGGTTACCGTTCTCAGCACCTCATTCCCGGTCAGGGGTGCAATAGCTTTCAGATCATTGTTGGCAACCGTGCCTGCTGATCCGGGAAGATGCTGAAGCAACCCGATGCGGCTGCCCGAAACAACAACCTGCTCCATAAGCAGAACATCCTGCTCAATTTCAAATACAAGTTCGGATGTTTCGTTTTCGCCGACTTCAACAACCTTCTCTGCGCCTCTGTAACCGATCCCCTGAACCCGGACCGTATGTTTGCCCGGCGGCAGGTTCACAAGCATGAAATATCCGTCTGCATCGGTAGAAGTGCCGTACGATGTTCCTTTAAGATAAACTGTTACAAAAGGGGCGCCCTCATCTCCGGCCATAACCCTCCCATAAAGATGCGAGCTGTATTCCTCTTCGCCTTTTCTGATATCCAATATGCTGGTCATCCCTTCAGCATAAAACCCGGGGCTTTGTTCCGGATTAACCGGCGGCAGAACTGTGCCCGTCATTACAACCGGCATAACAGCCAGTAAAAAACTTTTTAATTTTAATATCCTCATTTCGATTATGATTTAATTACAGGCACAAAAATATATTCCTTATCCAGGTACAACAATACCTTATTTTAGTGATTCTGACCGGAGATATAGCCGGATATAGTAGGCGGGTGTTAGTTCAGAACATTTGACACCCTTTGAACGGGGACCAGAATAAGGATAACACAGATAGGCAACAACCGGTTTGTTGTGCATGTGTATACCACAAACCGGTAAGCCTTTCGCAATAAGACCCGGTATTACGATTAAATCAGAAGAACCAGCGGTAAGCCAGGTTGAAGTTCCTCCCGGGCATGGGAAAGTTTCTCTCCTCTATCCTGGTAAGATGATCCCTGTAGCTTACATTGAGAAGGTTTTCAACCCTGAGAATTATAACATGCTGTCCTCCTCCGTTAAGCCTGTAGCCAACATTCATCCCCAACAGCACGTAACCTTCGGTAGCCTCCTCATCGGGAGCCACAGAGTTTTGCGCCGATACGGCACGCACCCGTGAGCCGATCCATCCGCTGCCAAAGTCATATTCAGCCGTTCCCGAGAACCTGAAAGGAGGCATGAACGGCAGATAATGATTTTCGCTGCCTGTACGCCTACCATTAACGTAGTCAATACTCATAACAGTTCTCAGTCCGCCAGTCACATTCCACGATACCGAAGCCTCACCTCCATACAGCCGTGCCCGGTCTCCCTGGTACTCAACAACCGGCAGTCCCGATCCTTCATCTGTTTCACCTGTCGGTTGCATGATTATGAAGTTGGAGAAATAATTCCAGAAGCCTGCCACCTCAGCACTTATCACACCATTGCCCCACCGCGCGAACAGGTCAGTTCCGTACCCGATCTCATCGTCAAGGTTAATGCTACCGATCTCGTACAGTCCGGCACAAAGATGAGGGCCATGGGCGAACAGCTCCTCCAGCATGGGATAACGGTGCGACCTTGCAAGCTGGCCGCCGATCTCAACAGTTTCGGCAGGCCGGTAGTTCATTCCCGCCGACCCTGAATAGACAAATGCATCCCTGCTTTCACTCATATCGGAAAAATCATTGGGAAGGGCGGTCGCCCTGAGGAAGTCCAGACGCCCTCCAAACTGCAGACGTATACGGGTCGTAACTGGCACCTCCTGGAAAGTAAAAAATCCGATATTATATCTCTCTTCGTTGGGTGTGAATGCATCATCGCCGCTCACATCCATCTGCCTTCCGGAAAGACTGAGACCGAATGCTCCCCTGTCGAATATCCCGACAGGCCGGTGCTGAAGCGTCAGTGTAGAACTTACATTCAGCTTGTCAAACTCAATTTCAATGTCTTCTTCAATATATCCATCCTCGATCTCAATCTCAATCTCCTGTTGTACGAACCTTGAGCCGTGGATCCTGAGCTGGGCCCTGTCAAAGAAATCACTTACCCTGAAATGCAGCCGCCCCTGCATAAGCTGCTGCCTGATGCGCACCTCCACACTCTCGAAAGGATCGTCAAGTTCTTCGGGAATACCATATGTATTCCTGCCCATGCCGAAGTTGACCCCCCCGTTAGTATTGCCGTTGTTAAAGCCAAAACCAAGGGAACCGTCATAGTTATTCATGTAGGTGCTGGGGATAACCCCTTCGGGCGACCTTACATCGCCCGACTTACGGTAGCCGAAACGGCCGCTGGCGGCCCAGTTCTCTGCGCCCCATGTATACCGTCCAAATCCGGCTCCCATATTGTTGTTGGAAGCTCCCTGCGCCGAAACAACTCCCGATCCTCCCTGATCCCATCCATCAGGAATATCGGCCGTCATCAGGTTTATCACTCCCCCGATAGCACTCGACCCGTACAGAAGGCTTGCAGGTCCGCGCACAACTTCAACCCTGTTAGCTGACAGTGGGTCAAGGGATATGGCATGCCCTGCAGAGGTTTCTGAAACATCGCCCATACGCTCACCATTCTGAAGTATCAGAATGCGGTCACCATCAAGTCCACGAATCACCGGCCGGCTTGGCGTCGGCCCCATAGACCTCATGGCGATGCCCGGCTCGCCGTCAAGCATCTCACCGAATGATGTTTCGGCACGCTTCTGCAGCTCCTCTCCAAGATATACATTATCAGGCTGGTACCTGAAACCACGTGCAGTAGGTGAAGATGTGACCACTATCTCCTCAAGGTCAATACCACGGTATTCGACCTCAATATCGAGTTCGATCTCCTCTCCCTCGTCCAGACTGAAATATATTCTTGCCACTTCAAAACCCATACCCTTCACCACAAGGGTATTATCCCCACCGGGAACGTTTGATATCTTAAAATTACCTGTGGCATCACTGAAAGCACCTATCCTGGTTCCTTCAACCACGATATTTATAAAAGGTACAATATCACCCTCACCCTTTGTAGTTACTTTACCGCGTACAACACCGTCACCCGAAGGAAAGCCATCAAAGTGCGGAAAGCATAATAAAACATTGAAAATAAAAAGCAATATTGCTGATATTGAAATTGTTCTCATCCTGAATTAATGTAAATTGTTGGTTGGTTAACAGGTATCACTTATCCGTACCTGATCCTCCTGCAGAAATATGTTGGTGTGCAATTTGACTGCCGGTAAGAAAAGAGATCCGGCAATCTGTTTCCGGTTAGGAATTCAGGGGAGGGGCCCTGAGTGGGCAGCATCGGAGTAGTCCGAATGACTGTGGTACAAATACATATCCGGATTTAAGGTCAGAAGCATATCCTGCGATAAAACCTGAGGTATATGCACATCCATCATCAGTAACCGTAGAATCACATAAAAGGGTGAACAGTAAAAGTTCAAGGTCACTGTGCTCATGATTCTTACCTTCACTGCAGCACGAACTGAAGGGATGGGAATGTTCTATGATCATGCCATTGGGCAACTGGTGCTGATGGCGGTTCACCGTGTTGTTGAACAACACGAAACCTAGCGGCAGGATCATCAGCAGTGTAAGCCCTTTTTTGATCATTATCTTGAAAAAGAATTACATTTTTTCTTGTACCGGCAAAAGTAATTCAGGAATTTCACCCTGCCAATACCTAAAAGAGGGTAATTATATTAATTTAACAATAAAAAGAGCAATCCCTCGTGGAAATTGCTCTTCAAAAAAAGCTTATTTATTGCAATTCTAAACTACCGTGCTGAATCAAAACATCAGGCTCCGGAGATCAATAAAACCGGATAAAAGGCTATCCCGGATTTTGTAACCGTGGCAATCTCAGAAGAAGAGCCTGTACGCCAGTGTGAAGTTTCTTCCCGGCATGGGAAAATTCCTTTCGGCAACGCGCGACAGGTGATCACGGTACCTCTGATCCAGTATGTTGTCAACCCTGAGTATAATTACATGCCGTCCGGGACCGGTCAGTCGGTATCCCGCGGTAAAACCAAGCAGAGTATAACCATCAGTCTCCTCTTCCTCAGGGGCAACCCTGCCCTGGCTTGCAGCCGATACCAGTCTGCCGCCTATCCATCCCTGCCCGAAATCATACTCCAAATCTGCCATAAACCTGAATGGCGGGATAAACGGCAGGTATTCCGTCCCGTTTGCAAAGCGGCGCCCGTCAACATAATCGGCTCCGACTCCCAGTTGCACATTATCATGAAGCCGAACAGAACCGGAAAGTTCGAATCCCATGAGCCTTGCCTCATCGCCATTATATCGAAAAACCGGGAACCCCGATGCAGGATCGACATCACCCGTAGGCTCGAAAATAATGTAGTTCATGAAGTGGTTGACAAATCCTGCCAGCTCAATGTCAAAAATGCCATCATCCCACCTGATGAACAGGTCGGCTCCCTGTCCCACCTCATCCTTGATATTGCTGTTTCCAATCTCGTAAACACCGGCGCCAAGATGGGGACCGTCGGCATACAGCTCCTCAACTGAGGGGTTCCTGTGCGAACGTGCAAACTGTCCGCCAATCTCCAGTTCATCAAGAGGCCTGTGATTGAATCCTATCGAACCGCTGTAATTGACTGCATTTCTCCTTGCGCTGATATCGGGGAAAAATTCATTCGAAAGAGCTCCTGTATGCTGGTAATCAATTCTCAGCCCTGCCTGCAGTCTCATTTTTGACGAAAGGGGTATCTCCTGGAAGGTGAAAACACCAAGATTAAAGCGCATCTCTCCCGGGGTATAGGCCTCATCACCACCCACATCCATCCTGTGGCCGTGCAGATTAACCCCGACAGCGCCCCTGTCGAAAAATTCGAAAGGTTTATGCTGCATTGTAAGGGTGGAGCTGAAAGCATATTTCTCATATTCCAGTTCAACATCCTCATCAACAACCCCGTCCTCCCACTCATACTCAATCTCCTGCTGGAACATGCGGCTGGCATTGAACCTGATCTGGCCCCTGTCCATAAAGCCGTCATTCACAAAGCCCATACGGCCCTGGAGAGCCTGCCGCTGCATCCTTATTTCAACCCCCTCATCAGGGTCGTCAATATTCTCAGGTATCTCATAGGTCTGGTTTGCCATTGAAAGGCTCAAGCCTCCCGCACGCCCCCCCCGGTCAAACCCTAAACCAAGGGACCCGTCGTAATTGTTCATCGAGGTGCCCGGTAAAACGCCATCGGGTGTCCTAATGTCTGACGACTGCCTGTGGGCAATTCTTCCGGTAAAGGCAAAGTCGTCGTTACCCCAGGTATACCTTCCAAAGCCGGCGCCCATCCTGTTCATGGTGGCCCCTTGCAGTGAAACCACTCCCGACGATCCGGGATCCCACCTGTCGGGTATATCGGTGGTCATAAGGTTGATGACCCCGCCAAGCGCGCTCGATCCGTACAGCAGGCTTGCCGGTCCGCGCACCACCTCTACCCTGCTAGCCACAAGCGGGTCAAGTGCAATGGAGTGATCGGCCGATGTTTCAGAAATATCACCCATTCTCTCGCCGTTTTCAAGCAACAGAATTCTGTCGCCGTCCATACCCCTTATAACAGGACGGGCAGGCGACGACCCGAGCGATCTCATGGCAATGCCGGGTGAGTGATTAAGCATTTCACCGAAAGAGACTTCGGTACGCTTCTGCAGCATTTCACCAGTATAGGCCATGTCAGGCTGGTATCTGAAGCCGCTGGCAGTGGGCGAAGCGGTTACAATGATCTCCTCCAGATCAATTCCCCTGTAGTATACCTCTACATCCACTTCAAGTGTCTGGTTGGCCCTGATCTCAAATTCAACCGAGGCAGGCTCATAACCCATGCCCCTGACAACCAGGGTGTGTCTACCTTCAGGCAGATTAGTGAGTATGTAGTGACCGGAGGCATCAGTTATGGTACCGATCCTCGTTCCCTCAATTAAAACGTTTATAAAGGGTATGTGCTCCCCATCCCCGGCGCTTACAACATGTCCGAATACGTTGGCATCGGTATGGTCATCTTCTGTGGCGCCAAGACTGACAAGTGATACAGCAAATGCTGTGAATACAATCAATATTGTTCTCATATATAATTTTCAATTGTTGGTTGGACATTGTTAAACGGAGCCGGTTAATTTCCGACGGCGACCGGGATCCTCATGCACAGTTTTTCCGTATTGCGGCTGACAGCCAAACCCGGCAAGCCCGGGCAGGATCATATCAGAACCCCGGCAGGAGAGGTGTGTTTAAAGACGGGGAGGACCACGAAGCAGGGGAAGGTTATAATACCCGCTGTATACCCTTTCCGGCAGTTTATTGAGAGTGGTGTGTGTCAGCAGCTGCCGGTAGACCATCAGTGTCAGCACCACCATCAGAATAATCAGGGTCCCGTGATAAACCAGGTCAAGGATCAGGTATTCAAAGTCGCTATGGTGATGCTTCTCAAAAGGGTTGCCTGGCGAAGAAGCAGATTTATTGTAGGGATGGGCATGCTCGACTACAATTCCGTTGGGAAGCTGATGGTAGTGCCAGTTAACAGCGTTGTTCCAGAACAGTGCCATCGTTGTAGCTATAAGAAGAAATGAGAGCAGCCCCTTCATAATATTTCAATTCGTTGGCGTTTGATTATCTGCCACTTAATAATATAATCCTATTCCATTATTATAACCCGGTGTCTGCGGCGAAATTACTAAACACTGTTTATAAGCCGCTGCCCGGGACCGGAATATTTAATCCATTTTTACTGAGCAATAAACAATGCATACACACTTTGGTTCAATATACGTAAACCATTTTATTAACGCCCGGCAAAGCAATGTATTGCCTTGCAAGTCCTGAACCCCCTGTCCGGTGAACCGGTGTCTTATGTTCAACACGGCAATGCATTGCCTATCTCAGCACCCTTGCCACGGGGTAGAGATTCGCGCCCCTCTCTGTCGCCTGGCCGGCAACCATGTCGTACAGAAACTGCAAACGGGCCGCGTGATCAGCCGCAAAATCCGGATCGCCCGCTTCCCTCTCCTCCAGCGCTTCACGCAACGCCCGGTCACTTTGCAACAGTCCATGGGCATGATCCTCAAAACTCCATATCCAGAAAAACTCGCCCGGCTCCAGGGCTGAAGTAAAGAATCCCCACCGCAGGAAAGAGGCCGGAGCCGACGGCTCAAGCATGTGTACGATGTAGTTGTTGGCATCCTGGTTGACCCTTATATATGCATCTCCCCGGTAGAACTGCCTGGGAGTCAGCTCCCTCCTCTTGCCGGTAACCGTTACCAGGTGCCGGCCCTGGTTCGGACGGCTGCCTGTCTCAAATTCATCAATGTACAGTGTCTCGACGTTAATTACGGTATCCCTGTCAAAAAACCGGATATCAACCCCGTTTATGTACAGTCGTTCAATAACCCCGCCCCAGGCCTGCGGCACGATATATGCCTCAGGTGCAGTGATTGTCACGGCAGGTGAAAAATAGTTATAAAATGGTATCGTATCTGTCCATTTCCTGTCATGATCATAGATTGTAACCCTCCTTCCCGAAAGGGGCGCGGCAGCCTCACCGGTCTCGTATCCCCAGAACAGTATCCGGTCATACCTTTGGCGGTCCACCCGCCAGTCGACCACATACTCGGTTTTACCCCGGGTATATAAGGCAGCATCCCTTCTCAGGCCAATGATCTCACCTGAGTTGCCGGAGGTGAATTCAACCAGGAACCTGATAAACTCATATGTCGCTTTTACCCTTTCGGGGAAGGGTTTGTAAACGAGCGTCTCGGTCATGAACGCGAAACAGTTGAACAGCGAGGCATACCCCGTAGAGTAGAAGGGATGGTCATTGAACCCTGTAATTCCTTTGCGTATATCGCTCCTGTCAACCAGCTGCAGGTATGGCACCATCCCGTAGGGCGTCTCACTGTTCATACGCCGGTAGAGCTCAGGCACCATCTTTTCATTGAAGAACTCCCCCATCCCGGCCGGCAGCTTCTGGTGCATCGTGGCAATAAGGGTCATGACACTCTGGTGGTCAGCACCGTTGGTTGTGTGGGTGTCGACAAACACATCGGGATCGAGATAATGGAAAATCCGGGCGAAAGACCTAGCGTTTTCAGAATCCATCTTTGCAAAATCCCTGTTCAGGTCGAGGTTCCTGGCATTGCGCCTTGCCCCCTTGTATTCGGGCCCGTCCTGGTTCATCCTGTGGTAGCGGCTCCTGTTCAGAGAACCGCCGATGTTGTATACAGGAATAATAGCGATTACAGTATTGCCAAGCACCCTGTCCATCCCGTCACGGCCTGCAAGCACATTGGCCGCATATTCAAGGCTTGCATCGATCCCTGCAGGCTCACCGGCATGAATACCGTTGTTCACCAGCACTATTGCGCGACCCTTGCGCCTGACCGACACGGGGTCAAAATCGCCGTCGGCCGATATCATGAACAGGTGCAGCGGGCGGCCAACATCAGTACTCCCCATCTCAAAAAGGGCAGCCTGCCTGTAATACCCGGCAAGCTCTTCATATGCCTCAATAACCTCATGGTATTCCAGGCCCTGGTTCTCCTCATACCTCAGTTCGATAGCCGGGGCCTCAGCGCTGCCGCACCCGCCTGTGATCATTGCGGCAACAGCAAGGGCGATAAAAAACTGACGGGGACTAACAATGCGGCCCCCGGTGAATTCCCGTAAGGCAGAAGCCAGGCGCCCCGTAAAAGATGAAACGGGCCTGCTCCATAGTCCACAGGGCCAGTATTTAAATCTTACCATATCAATAAGGTTATTTGATTAACAGGCGATCAACCTGAAATTTCGAGCATCCTCCTGATAGGTATGACAGCTTTTTCACGAATCACGGGGTCGACATCGACCTCAAACTTCTCCTCGTTAAGGCTGTCGTATATCTTTTCAATGGTATGCAGCTTCATGTATTTACAGTCGCTGCAACCGCATGTTGAATCTATCGGAGGTGCCGGTATAAACAGCTTCTGTGGATTCTGCTTCTGCATCTGGTGAAGGATGCCCGATTCGGTAGCCACAATATACGTGGATGCATTATCGCTCCCCGTAAACTTGAGCAGTGCAGAGGTGGACCCAATGAAATCGGAGACTATCTGTATGGGTTTCCGGCACTCAGGGTGAGATATCAGCTTTGCCTCAGGATACTGCTCCCTGAGCTCCAGGATACGCTCAAGCGAAAACTCCTCGTGAACGTGGCACGCTCCGTCCCACACCACCATATTCCTGCCGGTAATGCTGTTGATATAATTTCCAAGGTTGCGGTCGGGTGCAAAGATGATCTTCCGGTCCTTTGGCAGGCTTTCAATAACCTTAACGGCATTGGTCGATGTACAGCAGATATCGGTCATTGCCTTTATTTCGGCTGTGGTGTTGACATATGAAACCACTATATGGTCAGGGTGCTTTTCGCGGAATTTACGGAACTCGTTCGGGGGACAGGAATCAGCCAGCGAGCAACCGGCCTCGGGGTCAGGTATAAGTACTTTTTTCCCGGGCGAGAGGATCTTGGCCGTTTCAGCCATGAAATTAACACCTGCAAACACGATAATATCAGCATCTGTATCGGCCGATTTACGAGACAGATCCAGGCTGTCACCCACAAAGTCGGCTATGTCCTGAATTTCCCCTACCTGGTAATAATGCGCCAGGATCACAGCATTCTTTTCCCGGCGCAGCCTGTTTATCTCGCTTACATGGTCCATCTCAACAAGAGGTTTTGGCCACAAAATTAACAAAAACCTTAAAAGAATAAGGTGACCCTGGCATGGCCACTGAATGTCTGCAGCAATACCCGGAAATTAATTTGCACCTGCAGGGAGTGAAGAGCAAGAGAACCACCTGGTTTCATAAACCAAATGAATTGTAAAACCAGAAAAACCAGGTCATGCCGGCGGCAGACAAAGTATAGAGGCTGTAATGGATCAACCCCGCCTTTTTCAACCACCTGTTTTTCCAGGCCATTACACACCAGACAATGACCGCTATTGAAAGCGGCGCCAGTATCCAGGGCAGTATTGCCACCAGATATGTGAACGGCGAAGTGATGCCCGCGGCTGACAGTGGCAGCAGGTAAACAGGATCGGGGCGGCCGGAATTGGCCAGGGAAACCAGCATCAGCAAAAACAGCGACGCATGGATCAGGATAAACCGCCTCGCCCAAATTCCTCCCGGCCGGGATCCGGACTGGGATCCGGACTGTGATCCGGACTTGGATCCGGACTGGGATCCGGACTGGGATCCGGACTTGGATCCGGACTTGGATCCGGACTGGCCATCGTCATGGGTCAGGCTGACCGGCCCGGCATCCTGGACTAATGATGCGGTTAGTGCCTTACGGCGGAAAAGAGAGTCAATGCCCCTCACGGTAAAATATACAAGCGTGCCCAGGGACATCAGTATTGCAAAAACGATCAGCACAATAGTAAAACCTGCTGTTGTATGGAACGGCATACGGATATAGGTAACCGGCCCGTCAGTTGCCAACATTAGTCGCCCGAAGGGATCGGTGGTCAGGACAATATACTGCATTGGTCCGAGAGGATAGGCCGTCGGACCATCAAGGTTTGTGTATATCCCTCTCTCCGTCTCAATGAACCTGTAATCCGATCCAAGAAAATTTACTGTCAGCTCCCGCTCTCCTTCCGGCCTCACCCTCATGACCATCGACAGGAGGTTGACCAGCTTGTCGCCGCCCGTCTCTATCCTGCGGCTCTGCTGGTATTCGCCTCCCAGTTCACTGTTTGGCAGGGCCAGGGGCGCAGACGGGAAAGTGCCGGGTACAGCATCCCTGTCGTCGATCAGGTGCGCCCTGCTTTCAGGCGGGAAAAACCTGCCCATGAAATTGCCGAAGAGCCCAGGGTGGCCCGAAAAATCACCACCACTGTAAACCATGAAAATGCCTGCACCGGTACCCGGTAACATGTAGAACCCTGCATCATACAACATTGAGCTCCCGGTGTGATATACCACCCTGTGGCCGTTCCTCGTATATTCCATGAACCCGTGGGCCATCCCGCCAAGCAGGGTGTGGTGGGTAAACAGGAGGGAATGCATCTGCCTGACACTCTCCTCACCCATGATGGCGCCTCCACCTGTGAGATGGGCAATCATGAACCTGGCCATATCCTCAGCGGTTGTGCTGAGGCCTCCGGCAGGCGAGGGCATATACTCGAAGCCACCCCCAGTGAACCTGCCGTCAACCAGGCGATATGGCTTCACAAGCCTGTCAGCCAGCCGGTCAGGCAACGGCTGGCTGAAACTGCTGTTCTCCATGCCGAGCGGAGCAAAAATATGCTTCTCGATATATTCCCCGAAAGGGATACCGCTTACACGTTCAACTATATATCCAGCCAGGGCCGTGCCCCAGTTCGAATAGGCCATCACGGTGCCAGGTGGGTATATCCGTGCGGGAATTCGGGTTACCAGGTACTCCCTGAGCGGCATGAAATCCTCCTCCTGCAGCAGGAAAAGCCCCTCAAGCACATCCTCAAACCCTGCTGTGTGTGATAACAAATGCCTCATGGTGACCGGCAGTGGCTGCTGACGCCTGCCCATGCCATATATCAGGCCGGGCAGCTCAAAATCCAGATATTCGTTAACATCGCGGTCAAGATCGATCAGCCCCTGCTCAGCAAGCTGCATCACCGCGGTCCACGTGAAAATCTTTGCAACCGAGCCGGTGCGGAAAAGGCTGGCATGTGGATCTGCCTGGATGCTCTGCTCAATATCGGCATAACCATAACCTTCAAGAAAAACAATATTGCCATCCTTTACCACTGCAATAGCAGCATTGGGCAGGTTACTGGTTTCAACCATATACCTCATCCCACTGTCAAGAAACTCAACCCACCGGTCAGTTTCATCGCTGACCAGTTCGATGCTTTCCAGACCATCCCTGCCAAAGAGGGCATTTCGCCGGTCAGTTTCAACATGTCCGGCAGCCTGGCCTGCTATGATGGGACCCAGTAACAGAAATGCAGCAAGAAAACATTTAACAATAACGAAACCGGATTTTCGCATAATTACTTGCCTGCCAACCACCCTGCTTAGATTATCCATGATTTAATCATTTTTAGATCGTCCCAACCGGGGCTTCCTGATCATGCAAAACTTTAACTGCATTATTCATATTTCAGTGTTTCGACCGGGTTCACCCGGCCGGCTTTCCAGGTTTGCAGCACCACGGTTATCATTGCAGTTGCAAATCCGATAAGCACCGCCGCGGCAAATACCCAGAATTCCATATCGCGCCTGTAAGGGAAATTATTCAGCCATTCCCTGAGTATAAACCATGCCAGGGGAATGCCTGTCAGGCAGGAAACCAGGACTAGCTTACTGAACTCTTTGGTTACCAATGCAACAACCTGCGTTACGCCAGCCCCCATTGCCTTCCTGATGCCGATCTCCTTCACTCTCTGCTCAACCGAGAAAGCCGACAATCCCAGGAGTCCAAGGCAGGCAACAAAAATAGACAAAATGGTGAACATCAGAAGGATCATCTGCAGGCGCCTTTCGGTAAGGTGCAGCCTGTCAAACCGTTGTGAAACAAAATCACTCACGTAAACCTGTGAGGGGAAATGGCGGTTCCAAACCTCCCCTATCAGTTGATTTGCCCTCGCCATATCTGCCTGGTCAACCCTCACGGTAATGCTGTTATGCCCGGCAGTCGATGAGCTGATCACCATCGGCTGGATCATCTCTGTCAATGGCTGGTAGTGGAAATCCTCAACCACCCCAACTACCGGCCCCCAGTAACTGGTCTCACCCCCGCGGCCCGTTCTCAGGCCAACCTCCTGTCCGAGAGCATCAACCGGGGTGTCAAATCCGAACATCCTGCGTGCAGCATCATTGATAATGTAATACACCAGGGTATCAGATACCATTTCAGGAGTAAAATTTGACCCGGCCAGCAGCCTCATTCCGAACACCGGTATATACCGGTCATCGGCGCGGTTTACAACCGGAAACCAGGTCTCGGGGTCATCCCTCAAAGCATGGGGGTTATCCATGTACCTCATGTCGGTGGGGATGACCATCGACCTGGTAACATTATCCACCTCAGGAACAGACAGCAGATCTTCCTTTAACACATCCCATGAATTGAAGTTTGCCCGGTTCTCAACCGGAATATTTATCAGCCCGTACCGGTTGTACCCCAGGTCTTTGCTGTTAATGTACTGCAACTGCCTGTAAACAGTCAGGGAACAGATTATCAATCCGATAGAAACCGCAAACTGCCCCACAACCAGTGCCCTCCTGAAAAGCTGGCTCCCTTCTGTGCCCTTTTTCCCTTTAAGAACATCAACCGGCTTATAGGATGAGAGGAAAAACGCCGGGTATGCACCCGCAAAAAAGGCAGTTGCCAGCCAGGCCGATACAATAATTACCGGGTTCCATCCCCTGAACAGCGTGGCTATGGATACGGATTTCCCCGTAAAATCATTGAACCATGGCAGTGCCAGCTCAATAATAATCATTGCAATAACCAGGGATATCAGGCTGAACAGAACCGATTCGCCCAGGAACTGCCGCACCAGTTGAGTGCGGGAGGCCCCTGACACCTTCCTTACCCCAACCTCCCTGGCGCGTCTCGATGCCCTGGCTGTTGAAAGGTTCATGAAGTTGATGCCGGCAATTACCAGCAGAAGCATCGAAACCAGGCTGAATACGCGCACAGATGTGCGGCTCCCGGGAGATTCCATCTCCCATACCCTACTGGCGTTCAGGTGTATGTCAGTAAGGGGCATAAGCTCCAGCCTGAGGAAATCGCGCGGGTCGTCAAAATCTATGAACCCCCTGAATTCGGGTGCGAAATAATCGTCAACCAGCTCCTGGATGGTTTGTTCAAACAGACCGACTTCGGTTCCGGGAGCAAGCAGCAGGTAGGTATAAATGCTGCTTGCCATCCAGCTTGTCATCATCTGCTCATGCCTGAGGCTGTAAAGTGAAGCAAACGAAGCAATCAGGTCAGCCTGAAGATGAGAATTATGCGGGAAATCCTCAAAAACGGCCGTAACCCTGAAAGGCTGAATATTACCTCCATAGCTTATATTTAGCACACTTCCCTCTCCGGGCCGTCCGCCAAAATATTTCATGGCATAACTCTCAGATATCGCTATAGTATAGGGTTCTTTCAGGCAGTCATCCTTATTGCCCTCTAAAAGCCTGAAAGAAAAAACATTAAAGAACGAGCTGTCGGCATATACTATCCTTTCATTGTAATACTGCCGGTTTTCATCCTCAACCATTACATTGTCACGGCCTATGCGCACAAATGCCTTAACCTGCGGATAATACTCCCCCATTTTCGGTCCGACCGGCGGTGCGGTAATAGGTACATGGATACGCTCATCCTCCATCTGCATATCCCTCTCAACCCTGTATATCCTGTCGGAATTTTCATGGAATGCGTCATAACCAAGTTCATCGTAAACCCAGAGGTATATAATAATTGATGCAGCCAGTCCAATTGAAAGGCCGATGATATTTATTGCCGAGAACAGGGTGTTCTTCTTCAGCACCCTGAGTGCAATCAGCAGGTAGCTCCTGATCATAATGCAACTATTTTTCTGTCAAAATTATGTATTTTAAAACCTTTGTGGCTAATATCATCCAATAAAGTGCCAAACCTCACTAATAGCTGCATATCAGCGTATTATTATTTATCCACGTGTGACTGGATGAACGGTGGCGGACAAGGAATGTTCATTATCGCACAAAATCCGCTGAAGCACCTGCCGGAATACCCGGCCAAACATTATTATGCACCAAAAAGGCCCATTTATCCTGTAAAGACAGGCTACAAGCCTGTCAGGTACTTCAAATTGGGTTTGGGCCATGACCGGCTGGTCTGATTATTAAATTTTTCTTATCTTACCATGCAAATTTTCCTTTTAAACCCCAACAAGTAAATGAGCCTACTCAAACAATCAACAAAGCTTGTTTTCAGGGCAATTATTACCGCCCTGTTTTTTGCGGGAATTATTCTCACAGGAACATCCTGCAAAACTGAAATATCCGATCAGTATATTGACATTGACGAACGTGCCCCCTGGTACTGGCACTACAATGGAAAGACGACCCTTCTTTTGGGAGGCAGTTGGCAGGACAACCTTTTCAACCATCCCGGGGGGCTTGAGGAGCATCTCGATCTGATCGCATCGGTGGGAGGCAATTACCTGCGGAACACCATGAGCCACAGGAACGAGGGCAATGTGTTTGCTTACGAAAGAGATGAACGCGGACTGTTTGACCTTGACCGTTTCAATGAGGAATACTGGAACCGTTTTGAAAACTTTCTGAAAATGGCCCGCGAACGTGATATGATAGTACAGGTAGAGGTATGGGATCCATGGGACATGTACGAAGATCACCAGTCATTCGGGGGATGGTCGCATCACCCTTTCAACCCGGCGAACAACATAAACTACACCCCTGAAGAATCGGGACTGCCAACAGCCGTTAATTACCCCCCGGTGGGACATCCTACAGAGCATCCCTTTTTCAGGACCATCCCTGAACTTGATGATAATGCCCTGGTGCTCGGCTACCAGGAAACCTATTTTGACAAGCTGCTTTCCATCTCGCTCCGTTACCCGAACATACTTTACTGCATACACAATGAAACCGGCGAACTGGTTGAATTTGGCGATTACTGGGCCGGTTACTTAAGGAGTGCTGCTGAAAAGGCAGGCGTACCCGTTCATGTTACAGATATGAGGCGAAGTGAAAATGTGCGCAGCGAAGACCACGCGCACATCTACGACAATCCGCAGACATATTCCTTTGTCGACATCTCGCAGAACAACGCCTGGTCGGGACTTGGGCAGGGACATTATGACAATATCATGTACGTACGTGAACGCCTTGCAGCACACCCCAGACCCATCAACAACAACAAAAATTATGGGGCCGCCAGGCATGGTGAAGAGGAATCGGTTGCACGCATGGGCCGCATAATATTTGCCGGCGGGGCGGGCGCCAGGTTTCACAGGCCACATCCCATTGAAGATCCGGCAATGATGTATGAGAAGAGTGACTTCGGACTGGGGATGAGTCCCCGTGCCCAAAAAATCATAAAATCCCTCCGCATGGCAACAGATGAGCTGGATATAGCCCTCACCGCCCCGATGAATGAGCTGTTGTCTGACCGGGAGGAAAATGAAGCATACCTGCTCGCCGAACCGGGACGGCAGTATGCGCTTTATTTCCCTGAAGGCGGCTCTGTAGAGCTTGACATGTCGCATGCAAGCGGACAATGGACATGCCGGTGGATAAATCTCGACCAGGCAGAATGGAGCGGGAGCACGCATGTCAGGGGAGGCAGAAAGATGAGGCTTGCCACACCTGGTGAAGGGCACTGGATTGCAGTTCTGCTGCCGGTACCTGTTGACGAGGCCCGCGAAGCCCTCAGGATAAAACCCTGGAGTGAGGACCAGCGTTACTGGCAATACAAGGGAGAGCCTGTTCTTCTGCTGGGAGGCACTGACCAGGACAACCCTTTCAACCATCCCAATATCGGTGAACGGGGACTTGAGGCGCATCTCGACCTGCTGGTCTCCGTGGGCGGCAATTACATCCGCAACACCATGTCGAGCCGAGACCGGGTGGACCCGGACAGCGATCTTTATAATGACAACAATATATATCCCTTTTACAGGGATGAGGCTACCGGAATGTATGACCTTGACCGGTGGAACGAGACCTACTGGCAACAGTTCAGCAACCTCCTTGATATGACAGCAGAACGCGACATAATTGTCCAGATAGAGATATGGGACCGGTGGGATTACGGACAGGTATGGGGAGGGGCCTACTCGGCCGAGGCCTGGTCTGCCCATCCCTTCAACCCGAAAAACAATATCAACTATACGGCAGAAGAGACCAACCTGCACGAGGAGGAGTACAACCATCACCTTTTTACCAGGGATTACAACATCTTCCGCACCATACCGGAGCTGGACAATTCACCGGTGGTGCTTGCCTACCAGGAGGCCCTGGTTGACAGAATACTTTCGGTAACATTCGACTATGACCATATTCTTTACTGTATCAGCAACGAAAGCACGGCATCTGAGGAGTGGAGCCGGTACTGGGCAAATTTCCTGCATGAGAGAGCATCCCAAAACGGTGTCAATATCGAGGTTACCGAGATGTGGGATGCACATGACCTTACCGACCCAATGCACAGGCGTACTTTCGACCACCCTGATCTTTACTACTTTGTGGATGTATCACAAAACAATATCCGTAACGGACAGGTTCACTGGGATAATATGCAGTCAGCCAGGCAAATTGTTGCCGACCCTCCCCGGCCTGTCAACAATAACAAGATCTATAGCGGTTATCGGCTTGGAGGTGGCACGGCAGAAGGTACCAATAAATTCTGGCGTAACATCCTTGGCGGTATTGCATCCTCAAGATTTCACCGTCCCGGACCCGAGCCAGCCTTCTTCGGTATCGGACTTAGTGAACTGGCGCAGACACAGATAAGAAGCGCGCGCATGTTCCAGGAGGTCTTCGATGTGTTCAGGGCCGAACCCGATGTCTACAGCAGCCTGCTATCAGACCGCCGCGAAAATGAAGCATATCTTGCATTTATTCCGGGCGAACAGTATGCCGTCTATTTTACCGGCGGTGGAGCTGTTTACCTGGACATGTCAGATGCTCCGGGCAATTTCACCCTTCAATGGCTGGATATTGACAGCAGCCGGTGGACCGGTACAACTGAACTCGGGGGCGGGGAACGAGTCAGGCTTTCGGCTCCCGGCGAGGGTCACTGGATGGCAGTGCTGACAGCTAATATTTAAGCCGGCAGATACATAGCTCCGGATTGAGATGTATTGGCCGGCGGTCAATGCAAATAATTACCGGGCCGCCAAATCCCTGCTAAAACTTACCTGAAGATCAGATCAGGCGTCCGGATTATGTCCGTTTCCGGACATGAATTACTGCTTACGTACACTTCACGAATACCCCTGCAACCATCAATGTGCTTTTTTTTAGCATTTTATAAACTGTGGCCCGTGGTTTGATAATATACGGCTGAACAGCATCCAGGAGTGATCCAAAGCCATTCATCCGGAAAAAAAAGCTGTTCATCAGGATAAATTTCGCTGATAAAGTAAGAAGAAGCAATTTTGTTACAAACATATAAAACTATCAACCATGGAAACTAAAAACAATAGCAAAGCCAGCGAAAAACAAATTAAGGCAAATACTGACATGTATGTGAAAGTTCAGGACATTAAAACGCACATGCTTTTATACATCTTCATTGCGCTGGAATGGATAACAGGGCCGCTGAAAGAGAGGGAGGAAAACTACACAACAGGAATAGGGCTTTCATAGCATCACCGGTCCAAATTGGCAAAAACCGGCAAAAATTCAGTAACAATAACAACAACCAGGGAATATCAAAAACCAAATGAAGAATTCGATCATCAACAAGGCCTTTCTAACCGGCCTGATCATTACCACACTGTTTTTTTCCGCGAAAGCGTATTCACAGGAGATGACCCAGACCTTCCGGGGAAGGGTGCTGGATGCTTATACTGAATTGCCCCTGCCCGGAGCAACAGTCGTGATACTGGGCAGCGATCCGCTAAGAGGCACGGCCACCAACGGGAACGGCGAATTCAGGATTGACGGACTCCCGCTGGGGCGCATCAATATCCAGGTAAGCATGGTAGGCTATCAGCCGGCCGGCCTTAACAACCTGCTGCTCCGGTCGGGAAGGGAGCTGGTGATGGATATTACTCTCGAAGAACAGGTTTACACGATGGACGACGTGACGATCCGTCCCGATATCAGGAAAGATCAGGCAATAAACGAGATGGCCGTGGTAAGCGCCCGTTCATTTACCATCGACGAGACCGAGCGCTTTGCCGGCAGCCTGGGCGACCCGTCACGTATGGCAGCCAATTATGCCGGGGTTACCTCTGTATCCGACCAGCGCAATGATATTGTCATAAGGGGAAATTCGCCACTCGGACTGCTATGGAGGCTTGAAGGTATTGAAATACCAAACCCGAACCATTTCGGTTCGATAGGCACTACCGGCGGGCCCATAAGCATGCTGAATATAAACCACCTTACGAACTCCGATTTTTACACCGGTGCATTCCCGGCCGAGTATGGAAATGCCCTGGCCGGCGCCTTCGATATCAGGATGCGCAACGGGAACAACCAGAAACATGAATTCATGGGACAGGTGGGCTTCAACGGGTTCGAGCTTGGCGCCGAGGGGCCGTTTTCACAGAACAGCCAGGCATCCTACATGGCAAACTTCCGCTACAGCACCATGGAGGTGCTGCATGCCGCAGGGATGGACTTCGGCACCGGAACGGCGATACCACAATACAAGGATCTATCCTTCAAGGTAAACGTTCCGCTTGAACGGGGACGCATATCGGTATTCGGACTTGGCGGCGACAACAGCATTGCAATGCTGGCAAGCCAGGACGATGACTCACAGTTCGGCTTTTCCGGGCTTGACCTGCACAACAGCAACCGTATGGGTGTGCTTGGGGTCAGCCATGTACATTACCTTAACGACGATGCCCGCTTTACAAATACAATTGCTGTATCGGGAATAGAGAGCACTGCCGATATCTTTGATCTTAGCTTTGACCCCGATAACCAGAAAATCAAGGAATCCCTGGGCGAGATGAAGTACACCTTTTCGTCAAAATATTCGCATCGTTTCAACTCCCGCAATTACCTGAATACCGGGTTTGTATACGATTTCTACGATGTAAGCTATACAGGCATGCAGCTTGACCCTTCCGGGGAAAAGTACGTGCACTACCTGAATAATTCCGGGACCATGGGTTTTGCCAGGCTGTTCACCGAGTGGCAGCACCGCTTCTCAGATGAGCTGTCGGTCTCAACCGGATTACATACTTCAAGACTTTTCATGAACAACAGCTATGCTGTAGAGCCGAGACTCGGACTGAAATGGGAATTCATCAAGGGACAGTCGCTGAACCTTGGTGCAGGAATGCACAGCCAGACACAGATGAAAGCGGTATATTTCAGCCAGCGACTTACCGACACCCTGAACATGGTGTACGAAAAGACAAACCGCGATCTGGATTTCTCACGCAGCATACACCTGGTGGCAGGATATGACAGGCTGCTGGGCGATGAGCACAGGATGAAGCTGGAGGTCTATTACCAGAGGCTCTACAACATACCCGTAGCATGGCGCAGGCCGGAGTTTTCACTTATGAACCAGGGCGGAGGCTTCGGTTTCCAACTGTTTGACAATATGGAAAACTCTGGTACAGGAGAAAACAAAGGCATTGAACTTACGCTTGAAAAGTTCCTCAACAAGGGATTCTATTACCTGGTTACAGCATCAGTCTTTGATTCAGGATACCGCGGATATGACGGTGTATGGCGCAATTCAGCATTCAACAACAATTTTGTTTTCAATGCCCTTGCCGGCTATGAATGGAGGGTTGGAAGGAACTCCCTCCTGTCGGTTGACCTGAAAACGGTCTATGCCGGAGGCCACCGCAAGCTCCCGATAGATGAAGAGCAGTCCCTCGCCGACAATGCCCTTCGCTACATATGGAGTGAATCATATAATGAAAGGTTTCCCGATTATTTCAGGCTCAACGGCCGGATAACATTCCGTCTGAACCGGCAGAGCTTCGACCATGAGTGGGGACTTGACCTGCAGAACATAACCAACAGGCAGAATGTTTTCGTCCAGAACTGGGACAACAACAAAAAGGAAGCCGTCACTCACTACCAGATGGGCTTCATGCCGATGATGACATACAGGATATATTTCTGATCAATAATGAACCTTTAAAAATGATGAAATGGAGTATGCAAAATTCACACTGTTGTTTTTCGTGATCCATACGATAGCATATTATATCGCGGGAGTAATTAATTATCAGTTTTCAAAAAAGTTATACGGTGGAAGGGACCAGCTTTACAAGTCGTTTCTCAGAAACATGTCCGATTCCTCAGAAGCCCTGAATGTCAATAAAAAAATAATACCAGTACAACTGGTGAGGGCCATATTTATGTCGGTAGTGCTATACCCTGTCCTCGGTGTGCTGGGAGATCTCTCCTTCGGCTTGAAATTCCTGTTTTTCGGGGGATTGATGTTTGTGTATGCAGATTTCTGCAGTGCAATTCCGTTTTCCAACACACTTGAAGGTTTGATATACATGAAGCCCGAATTCGTTAAAAGAAAAGTGTTCTGGACTATCCAGATGGAGGCTGTTATCTACAGTGTGTTGTTTGGCCTGGCTGCAGGCTGGTTGCTCGTATGAGAATACTACCGGCAGCTTTACCAGCTTTAGGGAAAATTATAAGACGTTTTCAGCAAAAATCGCGCAAAATGCAACCAATTAATAAAACGACCCTCTTTCTGCTACTTACATTTGGTATCAGCTTTACCGTTGCCGGAATTTTCTACCTGCTGGGCGGACAATTAAGCAGTACGGGAGGATTGATCCTTGCAACATCCTACATGTTTATTCCCATGATATCAGTCCTCGTTGTCGAGAAAATCATTTACCGGGAAGATATACGGAAGAAGCTGTTCATTTCATTCAATGTAAATAAATGGTTCCTTGTTGCCTGGCTCATTGCCCCGGTAATAGTATTTGGCTCTGTAGCTATAAGCCTGTTATACCCTGGTGTGTCCTACTCTCCCGGAATGGAAGGGATGTTTGACAGGTACAAGGAGATGCTGACCCCCGAAGAACTTGAGCAGATGCGGATATCAATCGAGATCATGCCTTTTCACCCTGTATGGATGACCCTTGTTTCAGGGCTGATAGCCGGATTAACGATCAATGCGGTTGCAGGTTTTGGAGAGGAACTCGGGTGGCGCGGTTTCCTTGTCCGCCAATTCAGGGATATGAGCTTCATGAAAGCATCGCTGCTGACAGGCATTGCCTGGGGCTTCTGGCATGCACCCCTCATCCTGATGGGGCATAATTACCCTCAGTACCCGGTGGCAGGGGTATTTATGATGGTTTTGTTCTGCGTATTGCTAAGCCCGCTGTTTCTTTATATAACGATCAAGTCAGGGTCGGTTATAGCTGCATCAGTCATGCACGGCACATTGAACGGAACAGCCGGAATATCATTAATGCTTCTGAAAGGGGGGAATGACCTTACAACGGGTGTTACCGGACTGGCAGGGGCCCTTTCAATAATAATTGTTACAGGAGTATTGTTTATTTATGACAATAATATCAGCCGGGAAAAAATAATGGCCAACAAAATATCGGAAAATATTTAGTGCTGCGGTTTTCTCATATTATATTTTACTGCACATCTGTCATCAATCACCGAGTAGATGGATGACTTTTTATTGCTCCTCTGCCGGATGCAAAGTCCGGATTAATCCCAAATGATCAAATATTGTACGTTTCCGCACATCAACTGTACTGAAAACGGGCAGTAACCGGACATGAAGACAATTCAAATTTAATGCCAACTGTCTAACATCCTGCCCTTTATTGCCATCGGCCTGTTTTTTGATAAATAATAGAAAGTTTGTCCTGAAACAAATATGATATTAACCTGACTTAATCCAATCAATTCATGTTCAAAAATCATATAGTAATTGCATTCCGAAACTTAATAAGACAAAAAGGGTTTTCACTGATAAACCTTGCGGGTTTAACCATAGGAATTGCAAGCTGCCTTCTTATAATTCTTTTTGTATCAAGTGAACTGAGCTATGACAGGCACCATGAAAAGTCCGGCCGGATTTACAGGGCAGGTATAGAGGCTCTTTTCGGCGACAGCCATGTATTTTCTGCAGTTACATCCGGTGCAATGAAGGATGCGCTTGATTATGAATTCAGCGAGGTCGAAGAGGCCTGCCGGCTTTACCACATCACAAGGCCGGTCATAAGGGTTGATGAGAGTAGTTTTGTGGAGGACAACTTCTTTTACGCTGACTCAAATTTCTTCAACCTCTTTACGGTTCCCCTCATCGAAGGAGATCCTGCCACGGCCCTTTCAAGGCCAAACACCGTAATCCTGTCGCAGGAGACAGCACAAAGGCTGTTCGGTAACGACAATCCTATGGGAAAGACATTAATGGTCAATGAGGATGCACTGCTCGAAGTAACTGGAATTTCAGAAAATATGCCACACAATTCCCATTTCAGGTATGATTTCCTTGCATCTATTGAAACTGTTAAGCCCTGGATGGAGCAATACTGGATACGATGGACAAGCAACAATCTTTACACATACATGTTACTGGCAGAAACTGCGAACAGGAACACTTTCACAGAGCGACTTCAGGAACTTGTGTACAAATATGTCGGGCCGGAGGTTGAAATGGCAATGGGTATTGATATTGAGGCCTTTGAGACAGAGGGCGGGGTGTACAGGTTTTTTATTGAGAATATTGAAGATATTCACCTTTATTCAAAATCTGACAACCAGTTAAATGAAGGAGGAAGCATAACAACCATATATTTCTTCTCAATCATTGCCATTTTTATCCTGATAATCGCCTGCATAAATTTTATGAACCTTTCAACCGCACGTTTTTCGGCAAGGGCAAAAGAGATCGGAGTAAGAAAAACACTGGGCAGCAGTAAAGGAAACCTGGTCAGACAATTTCTGGTTGAATCGTTACTGGTCAGCTTAATCGCCATGATACTGGCGGTTACACTTCTGGAGCTGTCACTTCCCTTTTTCAATAAATTGACCTACAAGTCATTTGAATTAAACTATCTTTCGGATTGGTACATTATACCCGGACTGTTACTGTTCAGCCTGGTAACAGGAATAGTAGCCGGCAGTTACCCGGCATTTTTCCTCTCATCCTTCAAGCCTGTCAGTGTCCTTAAAGGGGAGACCGGAGCCGGTGACCGGAGCAGCGGTCTCAGGAAGGTCCTTGTAGTTGCACAATTTGCAATCACGATTTCACTCTTTGTTGCAACGTTCATAGTATCCGGACAGCTCAGGTTCATCCATTTCAAGGACCCGGGTTATGCAAAAGAGGGACTGCTCATCCTTAAACGTACCCATATACTGAACGACCGTCAGACAGCCTTCAGGGATGAGTTGCTACGCCACGAAAACATTCTCAACGCAAGCTATTGCTCCTCTTTGCCCGGGTATGATTTTTCCGGCACCTCAACTCACAAATATGGAGACTCCCCTGAAAATATCGCCCAGACCCTTGTTATATGGGCTGATGAGCATTATCTGGAGACTGTGGGTATGAAACTGGAGGAAGGACGGTTCTTCTCTCCAAATTACAGTACAGACAGGGATGCTGTCATAATAAACAAGCAACTGGCAAGGGTCATGAACCTGGAACAGCCAACCTCAGAAGCTCTGGTTTTCCCGCACAGGGACCTGGTAAGTCCAATAATCGGAGTTCTTGAAGATGCCAACTTCGAATCCCTGCACCGGAACATAAGGCCTATGATTATATGGGAACTTGACAGTCCCGCCTGGCTTATGGCAATCCGCCTTGATGGTAATCAAATAGCTTCTGCCCTGGCACATATTGAATCCATATGGTCAGAGTTTGCCGGCGATGCCCCGTTTGTATATTCTTTCCTCGAAGATGACCTCATGCAGCTATATACCCAGGATATCCGCACAAGAAGCATTTTCGAAATATTCGCAATACTGGCTGTCTTTATAGCAGCCCTGGGCTTGCTGGGCATGGCATCATTCAATACTGAAAAAAGAACAAAAGAGATTGGTATACGGAAAGCTATGGGTGCATTACCATCTTCGATAATAATGCTGATGTCAAAGGAGATAAACTGGCTTATACTGATTTCAACACTGATAGCATGGCCTGCAGCCTGGTTTCTGATGAACAGGTGGCTTGACAATTTTGCATACAGGATTGAACCGGGAATACTGACCTTTCTTGCAGCAACGGTAATAACATACATTATCGCATTGCTCACGGTAGGCCTCCAGTCATGGCGCGCAGCAAACCTCAATCCGGTTGACGTACTGCGGGATGAGTAAGAAGCATACAAGGAGAATTTTCGGAATATTACAGTCATTAAGAATATAAAATACTTATAATTATCATCGATGCTGAAGAACCAGATCCTAATGGCGATCCGCACCCTCAGACGGCAAAAAGCTTACTCATTCATAAGCATTGCGGGGTTGACCATAGGCATAGCGAGTTGCATTCTGATACTGCTATTCGTGACAAGTGAACTGAGTTATGACCGGTATCATGAAAAATCAGACCGCACCTACAGGATAGGAATTGAATCTGCCCATGGCGGCAGCCACTTCTTCTCAGCCTACACGTCAGGGGCAATGAAGGAGGCACTCGACCGGGAGTTTGCCGAGATCGAAGAGTCCTGCAGGATATTCCCTGTATCCAGGGCAATTATAAAGGCAGGCGACAGGAACTTCATCGAAGAGAATTTTTTCTATGCAGATCCCAACTTTTATAATGTATTCTCAGTGCCATTGATCGAAGGTGACCCTGCCACCGCTCTTTCGAGGCCAAACACCATCGTCATTTCCGAGGAAACTGCCCTCAGGCTTTTTGGCCCGGAAAACCCTGTGGGCAAGACTATCCTGATGAATGAGAGAGACCTTTTTGAGGTCACGGGTGTTTCTGAGAATATGCCCCATAATTCTCATTTCAGGTACAATTACCTGGCCTCCATTGAAACTGTAATGCCAGAACATGAGGTATACTTCCAGCGCTGGCTGTACAATTATATATACAACTATATAGTGCTTGCCAAAGGTACCGGCATAGAAGAATTCAACGAAAAACTGCAGGATCTTGTATACAGGTATGTAAGTCCCGAATCTGAACTGTCAGTAGGCAGGGGCATTGAGGCATTTGAAAAGGAAGGAGGGTTTTACAGGTTCAGGACGGAGAATATTGAAAGTATACATCTTCATTCAGATGCTGACCATCAGGTAAACGAAGGGGGCAGCATGACCGCCGTCTATTTCTTTTCAATAATAGCTGCCTTTATCCTGATCATTGCATGCATCAACTTTATGAACCTTGCTACGGCGCGTTTTTCTGGCCGGGCAAAAGAGATAGGGGTCAGAAAAACACTGGGCGGCAGCCGGGGCACCCTGGTACGGCAGTTCCTTGTTGAATCTGTAATTGTGAGCATAATATCAATGGTGATGGCTATTACACTGCTTGAGCTGTCACTTCCCTTTTTCAACAATATAACATACAAGTCGTTCGAACTAAACTATTTCGCCGACTGGTACATTATACCGGGCCTGGTCGTGTTCAGCCTGCTCACCGGCATACTTGCAGGAAGCTACCCGGCATTTTTCCTTTCATCTTTCAAGCCTGTCAAGGTCCTCAAGGGTGATACCGGCACAGGCAACCGGAGCAGCTCACTCAGAAAAATCCTTGTTGTGGCACAGTTTGCAATAACTATTGCACTGTTTATTGCAACATTCATTGTATCAGGACAGCTCAGGTTTATCCACTCCACCGATAAGGGGTACGAGAAGGAAGGACTGCTGATCCTGGAACGCACCCAGATCCTGGGTGATCAGCAGGAAGCCTTCAGGGATGAGCTGCTGAAACATGAAGGAATCATCAACGTAAGTTACTGCAATACCCTTCCGGGCTATCCTGCCGGGGGTACCGCCATCTACCGGCATGGAAAACCTCTCGAAGAGTTAACCCAGGTAATGGTTGTAACTGCCGACGAGCATTACCTGGAGACAATGGGTATGAGGATGGCAGAAGGCCGGTTTTTTTCGGCAGGTTACGGATCTGACAGGGATGCTGTAATTATAAACAAACCTCTCGCAACGATACTTGGATTTGACGGATCTCCCGATGGCAAAATTGTCTTTCCTCATGATGATCTTATTAGCCCGGTAATCGGGATCCTTGATGATGTCAATTTTGAATCACTGCACCGCAATATCAGGCCCATGGTTGTAAGACTGCCAGGGAGACCTGCCTGGTTAACGGCAATAAGGGTTGACCTCAACAATACACCTTCTGCAATAAGGCATATTGAACAGCACTGGACTGGTTTTGCCGGAGATGCCCCGTTTATATATTCTTTTCTTGAAGACGATCTGATGCAGCTCTATACGCAGGAGATCCGCGCAAGGAAAATATTCAAAATTTTTGCACTGCTGGCTGTCCTGATTGCTGCCCTGGGCTTGCTGGGCATGGCATCATTCAATACCGAAAAGAGAACCAAAGAGATAGGGGTGCGGAAAGCTATGGGAGCATCTCCCTCATCAATCATGCTGCTGCTGTCGAGGGAAATAAACATTCTTGTGCTTACAGCTGCCATAATATCCTGGCCTGCAGCCTGGCTTTTGATGGATCGGTGGCTTGAAAATTTTGCATACAGGATTGAACCGGGAATACCGGCCTTCCTGTCAGCAACGGCAATAACATACATTATCGCATTGCTCACAGTCGGAATCCAATCGTGGCGCGCAGCAAACCTCAATCCGGTTGACGTACTCAGAAACGAATAATAATTTACCCACAGTATATCAGAATTTCTGATATACAAATTACATACCTATAAAACTTAATAGCGGGATATCGGAAACGCTTTACTCATCACAACCAGCATTATATCCGGAGGTATGATAATTTTGGGTAATAGCTGTGTACCTGTCAGCCCCTGGCGAATTTTCCAATCAACTGACCGGGTAACATGTTAGGGATATTGAGATACTACATCGTTCTTCCTTCAAAATCAAAACTCAGCTGGGTATATATTTCTGCAATTTCAGCCAAAGCTGCTTTTAATGTTGCTTTTTCGATATTTGTTAATTCATCAATCCGGAGAGAATTATCAGGGTTTTCATTGGAGAGGATCATGGCTGTCTGTAGACGAAACCTGAGAAACATCAAGTATTCATAAGCCTTTACAATCTCCTCAATGAACGATTTGTTTATATTCTCCCTGTCAATAATGCTATTAAGCCTGGAAACAGTGTTTGTCTCATTAACATTATTTTTCAATGCATAAACACGGGCAAAGCCAACAACAGGCAACATTGCTTTTTTCAAATCTATGGTCTTATGTTTTTCGGAATATGTTACCCCCTTTAAACGACTCACAGATTTAGCGAGGTGGGCAAAAAAAACTGCCTCTGAATCAATAATTTTTATTATCTCATTTTTTAATTCATCTACAAGCGATTTATCACCATAAACAAAACGCAGGTCAAAAAATATTGAAATATCAAGAATGCTTTCAGGATCACTATTCTCAACCCATTCTTTGAAATATTCTTTCCATTTGGATAAAGGTTGGCACCATCTGGGATTACTTGCCATCACTTCACCTATGCAATACTCGTAACCGATATCATTCAACCAGCTGGTTATCTTCCCGGATAGTTGCAGAAAATACTCATTCACCTCTTGAGAATATTTTCCATGGTAAATAATAGCATTATCCTGATCAGTTTTCAGGGTCTGCTCTTCCCTTCCTTCGCTGCCTAATGATATAAATGCAAATTTAACAGGGGGCGGACCTGTTTTTTCAATAGCGAGTTCAACTACCCGTTTTGAAATGGCATCAGAAAAGGCTGCTGAAATCTGGGCAATATTCCGGGAATGAGAATCGGTACTGATCAACAGTGTCAGAATACCGGGCAATTTATCGTACAGGGATTGAAGCTGGCTGACCAACTCTGCCCTTTCTATCTTTTTAACCAGTAAGAATGGTGCATTTTGCTGAGCTGCCAGAAGATCTTTTTTAGATATGAACCCGGTTGTTTTCGATTGATCATTTTTTACTGCCAGGTAATCTTCATTTTCCTTATCCAATAACAGCAATGCCTCAAAAAGCAAAATATTTTCGTTCACATAGATAACCGGGGATTTCATCACGCTGAAAATAATTGTGTCATGATCTTTTTTCCCGGATATTACTTCCGTTATAAAAGCGTTATGATCCAACAAACCAACAATCTCTGTTCTGTTTCTTGTTACAAAAAGCAATTCCGTTTGCTTTCTGATCATCATATCAGCAGCCTCACGGATAGTGAGGTCCATATCAATATACTCCGGTTGGCGAAGAAAAAGTTTTACAGGTGAATTCATAAGTAACAGCGATGTCCTCAACTCCTCCTCAAGCATCTGTTCGGATTTATGCCTGATCAATTGCCTTGTTACCTCTTTTATGATAAAGATAAAGCCGCGTTTATTATTAATTTCAACATTGGATATTGTGAGTACGACCCCTATCTCTTTACCACCAGCGGCAATAAGTGTGGCTTCTACATTTCTGCTTTCATCAAGTGTTTGCGTAATATCTTCGATGGACTCATTTTGAAGGGTGAACAATTCATCCATTCTCTTATTCAGGAGCTCATCTCCGGTATATCCTGTCTGGCTCAGAATTGGCTGGTTAAAATAGATCAACCTGCCCTCCAGCCACATCATGGCACTTTCGGTAGAAGCCTCCACCAGCATCTTATACTTTAACCGTGATTGTTTAAGTTTTTCTTCGGCATCGATACGCCTGCGCTCAATGATCAGACTCTGCCGTGTTATATAGAATATTATTATTGCAATCAAAAGTACAAACAGAATTGTTATACGAACAATCCTCCCCCTGATCACTTTTATCTCCTCCTTTACATCCTCAAGGTAGATACCTGTACCCACTATCCAGTTCCAGGGTTCAAATCCTTTCACGTATGAAAGCTTGGGAACAATCCGTGTACTGTCATCCTTCCATTGCCACCAGTAATCTATGTATCCGTCGCCGCTATCCTTAACTTTCTTTACTGCTTCAGTAAATAACATGGTCCCGTGCGGATCGGTATAGTCGGAAATATTCCTGCCATTCAAGTCAGTACGGTAAGGATGCATGATCATTTCAGGGATCATGTTGGTGATCCAGAAATAATCCAATCCATCATCACCATAACGAATGAATTTTATCCGGTTAATGGCCATCTCTTTGGCCTGTTCTTCAGTCAGATTACCTCTGTATGTCTCCTTATGATATTCATCAATAATACTCAATGCAGAATTGGTCAACTCTCTTATCATCTCTTTCTTGCGATCCATAAACCCTTCCTCGACCATTGGAATGAAAACCACCGATAATGAGATAGCAAAAAGCACGATAACCAATATGGCTGGTACTATTATTTTTACAAAGAAGACTCCTCTCATCAGTATTTAATATGGTTATCTATCTTAACCTGACAACCTTTATTTCAAAACTTTCAGTATCAAAAACAGCCACCCCATTTTTATTCTGCCCAAAAGCAATTGATGGTAAGCCGATGAATGATTCTATTCTCATCAGTCTCTTTTTCTTAAACCCGTATTCCCGGAAACCCATCATATTTATAACTTCAAATCCTTCCCTGTGCATATGTCCGGCAAATGACAATATACAATTATTTTGCCGCATAAACCAAAAATGATCCCTGTACTCATAGATCTCATCAATCCTTTTTCTAAGTGAGCCTGAAATATCAGGATAAACAAAATGTGTAACCAGTATGCTGTAATCATCAATTTTCAGGATATCGTACTCGGGCAAAGATCTCAGATATTGAATGTTCTCTTCCGTCAAACCGGGATTGACCTCATGCTCATAAAACCATATTTTCCCTTTCATTAAATTCATCCGGTCACTGATTTCCATCCTGTACCAGTTTTCAGGATATTCAATACCGGCATGGAACATGGGAATTCTGCCTGCAGAAAAAAGATCGTGATTGCCGGGTACCACTATTGTGCAATTCTCCCTTACCAGGTCAATACAGGCATTGGCATCTTTTGTTTCCCCGAAAGGATAATAGGGGTTACTGAACCCGATAATATCACCGAGACAGATTATCTGGTCACAATGCTCCCTGTATAAAACATCCAAACCTTTTTTCAGTGAGACAACATCTTCATGAATATCAGATAAAAAACCCAGCTTCATGAAAAGAAATTATAGTTATAAAAACAGGTAAACCCCAAGTAACAGGCGGAAATTGCTAACCTCCTCTATGTTTACCGGAATTCCTCTCCTGTTTTCTGAAATATTTACCGTTCCGAAATTTGCACCGGTATATTCACATTCAACTGCAATACGTGCTTTTCCCGAATTAAAAACGATCCTTGGTGCAACCCGGTAGAGTGACTTAATGTCTGTGCCAAATCCTGTTATACCGGTGCCTTCAACAAGATTATCTGTAGCGCCAAGGTTTTCAGACAAGCCAAGGAAAACACCAAATTGGACTGTCTGTCCGTTGGAATGCATATCCAGCCAGTATGAGCTGGTCCGTACAGGAGCATATTCAACTGCTCCTCTCAAAGGATCGGTCACACGGCTGATCCCGTAACCGCCAATCATAAGCAGGTCATTCACATTTTGTCCCAGAAGATATTGTGCTTTAACTGTGAACAGCCTTAATCCTGCCCTTGCAAAACCCATGTAGGTTATGCCCGCCACATAAGCATCTGTTTTGTAACCTTGCGCAGTAACCAGTTCAGGCACAATTTTCTTGTATGCAGTACCGCCTCCGATGGTAAACTGAGTCCCTGCTCCAGGATCAGTATGGGTATAGTGTATCTGCGCATGCAAATCAGGCATGGAAGAATTGCGTAAATATGCAGAAGAGGTTCCCGCAGGGCCGATGTTGGCAAAATCCCTCTGAGAAAGAGCGGCTGCAACAATTTTCACATTCCCCAGTGTCTGTGTGAGACGAATCTGCGGATTCCTTGAAAAAGGCTGAAAGGGGCAGCCGGTGTTGAATGAAACAACATCGGGAAAAGATGAGCTTACAAACAGGGGATTCCAGAACTGCCCGAACAATAACTCAGAATTCTCCCGGTCAAATTTGACATAAGCATGTCTCAATCTGAATCCGTTAATATCAGCATTTGAATGCCCAAAAAAAGCACCTTCAATATGACCTGAAGTCTTAACCCCAAAAAAATCAGGCGCTGATATCGATGCATTTAACCGGGTCTGAATCGACAGAAAGTTAAAACTTGATGCTTCATTAATATCCTTATTCTCGGCGTCTAACGAAGGCCTTGCCGGCCACAACAGGAAATGGCCCTCCCTTGCAGCAACTGTCTGGCGGGAGTCATAAAAGAAATCGTTTTTTATAAACCCTCCTATTTTAATACCGAAATCACTATTATCCGTTTCCCGGGCACTAATTGACAAAGGCACTATGAATATGATCAGGATTAAAAATATTTTTGTTCTCATAGTATTAAAATCATATTTGAAGATAAGTAAGTTAGCCTATTTTCTTTCCGGGGGAAAAAGTTTTCTAAATATACTTTGTCTCTCAGGTGGTTTTCCAAACAGAATATTGATATTGTTTTGGGCTGCATGGTTTTCACTCCACAACTCCAGGGCTTTGTTATAATATTCGTATGCCTGTTCCACGTTATTTTCGTGCCGTCTGATGATGCCTAAATTTGTATAACTTACCGACAATCTTCTTGGAGTCTCAATCCGGGCAGACATAATCTCCTTTACCCTGTTCCGGATTATTGCATCCAGATTTTCATTATTATTTAGTAATAAATCTGACGCAAACTCTTTCTCAACAAAAACTTTTATCTCCTCTTCAGTCTGGTTGCCATGAAAATCCATCCAATTCGTATAATACTCTATACTCATTAATAAGTGCTGTTCGGCAAGAGCAAAATAATGCTGCCTGATCTCTTCCCTGACCGGATCTGAAAGTGCTTTTGTAAGAAATACAGATGCCCGGTTATTCTCTACGACTCCCATCTCATATGAATTCCTGTAATGCGGTATTGAGGAATAGATATTTTCAATGCTGTCCAGTAAAGCAAGGATCCCTTCATGATCATTATCTGAAGCATACATGTTGTACCTGCCGTACAATACCTGAGCCTGCCTGACACGTGGGTCAACAGACTTGTTAATATTGCCATAGTATATCGATGCAATGACGATACCAACAGCAGCAAGGATAACCATAATCCCTATGATTATTCTTGTCCCTTTATTTATCGATATATACATTCAAACTATGAGTGCACCTTTTCAATTAAGAATTTTCTGATCTCAATGGGTGTCTCTTTGGTCATTCTGGAAACAATAATATTGGCGGTAATTGCTAACGGAGCACCTATCCAGGCGAAGTACCAGGCACCAAGATAATAGGTGATAAAATCATTAAATGGTAATATCCATCCGGCCCTGGCACCTATCAGGTAGGTCAGGGATATAAGAGTAACAATGCTGCCAACGATTAATCCGGCCTTGGCGCCTGCCCGGTTGGAACCACTCCACCATATCCCCAGCAGGAACAAAGGGAATATTGTACAGCCTGCCATTGAAAAAGCAATGGCAACCAGTTGAGCGATCAATGCCAGATCAAGAACTGCAATAGCAGTGATAATAATTGCCATCAGCAAAGTACCCAAACGGGCAACTGTCATCTGGGTTCTGGGTTTGGCTTCGGGATTAATCACCTTTACATAGAGGTCGTGAGCAAATGCAGAAGACCCGGCTACCAGTAAACCGGAAGTTGTTGAAAAAGCTGCAGAGACTCCCCCTGCCGCCAGAAGTCCCACAATCAATGGATTAACATTACCCAATTGTGCTGTATAAACTACAATGGCATCTGCAGCCAGTTTTCCTACTTCTGGATTTGAAGACAATATTGTGCCGAAGGCCGAATATACCGGAGCACTCCAGTAAAGCAAACAAATAAAAAACAATCCCCATACAACTGACCACCTCGCGTCACGGGCCCTGGGAACAACGTAGAACCGCTGTATTACATGTGGCAAACCCGCAGTTCCAATCATAAGTGAAAAAGCTATAGCCATCCATTGAAAAAAAGTTTGCCCGGTAGAAGGATCCCATGGCATGGCATATTCCGGGCTTGGCACTATGGCAAAATGGTGTCCCAGGGTATTTGCCATTCCTGCTTTATCAACTATTTTAACTCCTTCAACAATATCCTGAACTACAGAGCCATAACCTATCTGAGGGATTAACCAGAAATAATCAAATTTCGCGGTAAGAATAAACAATGGGACCATAAATGAAGTGATGATGATCACGTATTGAATCTGCATGTTTTTCGTAACACCAAGCATACCCGATATAAGCGTATAAGCAAGCACTACAGAACCGCCAATGATAACCGCAGGCAGATAATCAATTCCCATCACCCACTTGAACATCAGCCCGATCCCACCAAATTGTCCGACTGCATAGGCAATTGAAATAATGATGGTAATACCTGCGCCAATGGTCCGCAATGTTTGTGAATAATACCTGTCCCCAATAAAGTCAGCCGCCGTGTATTTTCCATATCTTCTGATCTGGCCTGCCATGAGTATAAGCAAAAGCACATACCCGCCGGTCCAGCCAACTACATAGGACAAACCGTGATAACCGGTACCATACATCAGCGCGGCCATGCCAAGGAAAGAGGCGGCACTCATCCAGTTGGAAGCAATTGCCATACCTGAACCCACGCGGGAAATTCCACGGCCGGCAGCGTAATAGTCGGTAGTATCTTTGGCACGGAATAAAATGCCTACAAGCACAAACAGAGTTAAAATAAAGATGAGAATAATAGCCGGCCCGACTTTAAAACTGCCTTCAAGTTCTGTTGCATCGCTTGCTGCATGGGTTACCAGGGGTATCAATGTGAAGAGAAGGAGAATGTATATCCGTTTCATATTCTGATTTTTCCGGGGTTAAGTAAATTCAATGATTAGTCAATCTGTTCAAGAAAGTTAAGCTTAGCGTGCAGTTTATCGGTCCTGTAACAATATAACCAGCACAATCCTACAAAAAAGACCAGCAGAAAAACAGCTGTATAGAAATAGTGAAAAGGGAACCCCAGAAAAATGGTGTCGGTGAGGACAGAACGGTTATGTGTCAGATACAGGCTCATGATACCAGGTATCTTCAATCTGTTTTCTTCTGCCATATTTCCCATATCATCATCAAGTGCCAATGGCAGAAGTTGTGCAAGCAATGTGCCTTCACCAATACCTAATGCAGGTGCAGCCCTGGATATGATCGATCCTTTTGTTTCCAGGTATCTTGCATCTCTTAATGAGGTTATCTCCTCCCTTAACCTGTTCAGAAGCTGCACTTCTTGCTGCAGATCAGCCAGTTCATCATCAGGCAATAATCTGGACAATGTCCAGCTTATGCCATCTTTTAAAGCATCATACTCATCGGGTCCAAGTGTTAACTTGCCGGTAACCTGTACCATCGACTGGCCTGCAACCTGGTAATCATAGCTCACGGCATTTCCCGATTCTATCTTTTCCCAGGCAGGAATAAACTCAACCAGTGCTTCTTCCGGTACCGGTTTCGAAAGTATCTTCAATAAAATCTGAAACCCGAAAATTGCAACTGCCCAAATAATGAATAACTGAATGATAAGATTCCTGTTACTGCGGGCTTGCGGAGTGGTAGGATTGAAAAAGCTTATCCTGTATTCTTCTGTTTCCAAAGTATTAATTATTAAAGTGAAAAAACTTTATGGCAAGATAAAAAAATAATTTCTTATACAACTATATTCAACTCCTGCACAGGCAAAATTTCATAAAAAATATTCCTGTTCTATGCATTCTTCTTAAGGCATTGAATATATATGAGTTGATCAGGGAGTAACAGACCCCGGAATACCGGTTGCAGGTTATCTTAAAAACCGGCGCTTCCCCGAAAGGGAACATCCCCTCATTAAAAGATAGCCTGTCGGCCGAAGCTGTGCCCAGGCAGGAGCCCGGTTAAGGTTTCCATTTGAACATCACAGCAGTTGTTGCAGTTTGGATTACAGTAATTACTGCCCGGGAAGGATTACACTAACATAAAAGTGCCCGACGAAGAGCTGCCCTCTTCTGTTGTTAACCAATACTTTTTCCCAGCCATCCGGCAATAAAGGAAAAGACATCATCCTTTTCAGGCTCATTGTGTAATTCGTGGTAGAAGCCATCCCAAAGCCTGAGGGTTACATTATCGCCGGAATTAGCACTGAAGCTTTTACTGCCTTCAGGGGAGGTTATGGCATCTGCGGTTCCATGCATCAAAAGAACCGGCATGGTAATGCGCCCGGCCATCGAAAGAGCCTTTTCGCCTCCACGGGAGGCAGACAGAAACAGTCCGGCAGAGATCCGGTCATGTACAAGGGGATCAGATTTGTATTGTTCAGCCACGTTTTTGTCGCGCGACAAATATCCGGTATCAAGTCCATTTGGTTGTAAAATTGACGGAACCAGCGAGCCAGCCAGGCTGGCCAGTATCATTTTATATCCGGGCACAGGCATTGACAACTTAAGCCAGGGGCTGGTAATGATCAGGCCGGCCAGGTTACTCTGCCTCTCAATAACATAATTGACTGCAAGATTGCCTCCCAGGCTGTGGCCATAAAGCACTACGGGAATCCCGGGGAATATTGTGGCAACTTTTTCAAGGAACAATCCGATATCACTGAGGGCAATATCCATCGAAGGAATATTCCCCCTCCTGCCTTCTGATTGCCCGTGCCCCCGAAGATCAAAAGCAGCAAAAGCAATCTTTGCCCTGCAAAATTTTTCAGCCCAGTGGAGGTACCTGCCCGAATGTTCTCCCAGTCCGTGCACAAGCGCGATTGCCATCTCCGGATCGCCGGAAGGCGACCAGCTCTGAAAGAACATATTTTTGCCGTCAGCAGTCATAAAACTGTCATGTATGTTGTCCATGCTGATATACTATTCGTTTTACAAAACTAAAATCAAGGTAAATATATGACTATCCCGGTAATTACTGAGCTAATCTTTTTTACTTTGCAGGGAAACTATGTCGGCTCATATATAAAATTAAGTATTACAGGTCAGCTCAAAAATGGCAAAAACAACTCTACAGATGTTCATGGAAGATAAGAACAAAAATTTGCGAATGATTGAAGGAATATATTCCTTCATAAACGAAGCAGAGCTTACAGGCGATAATCTTAAATACAACCGTCTTTATAATAAGATAGCCTGGTCATACAACCTGTCACAAAGATTATACTTCTGGTTTAAGTTTGGCGGCGAACGAAAATTCAGGGACCCGTTTCTGAGCGAATTGACTGTAAAGGATAACGATAAGGTACTTGAAGTATCAACCGGCACAGGAGACAATTTCAGGTTTTTAAACAAAAATGCAGTGTATTACGGGGTGGATATATCGCTGGGAATGTTAAGGCAGGCGAAGAAGCATGTCAAAAGATGGAATATAGATGCCAGGCTGGTCCACTGTGAAGGTGAAGAGCTGCCTTTCAAGGATGATTTTTTTGATGTAGTCTTTCACTGCGGAGGAATTAACTACTTCAATGACAAGCAAAAGGCGATACATGAAATGATCAGGGTTGCAAAACCCGGCACCAAACTCCTTATAGTTGATGAAACCGACAAACTTGTTCGCCAAAGTTATCAAAAAAACCCGCTGATAAAAAAAGAATTCAAAGATGCTGATAAAGCGCGGGTTCCTGTTGACCTGGTGCCTGCCGAGATGACAGAGATATCTTCGGAGATCATTTGCAAAGGGCTCATGTACAAGATCACTTTCATCAAGCCGTGATTATTTCTTTTAAATTATCCTGAAATGAGTTAAATTTATCATAATTACAGGATCTGTTTATGGAAAAGCTTATTATTCCGGCCATTATTTCTTTTATCATGGTCCTGACCTGCGGCTGCAGTGACAATGATAATGACAAAACCCTCCTGTTCAAACATGACAGTCCCCGTCCTCAATGCAGGTATAGTCCCGACCCCGGCCGTGTCCCGTACTACAGTGAACCGGTCGTTGTTGCGACGGACTGGGGTGAGCCGGTCAGGCTTGCCAGCCCTCTTACCGACCAGTGCCCCAATGATGCTGTTGAGATAAGCCGGGACGGGAAAACCATCTATTTCTTCTGGTCACCCACAGTAGAGGGCACCAATGAAGAGTTGCTCCATATTCATACAGGCACATATTACGCCAAAAGGGTTGGAGATGATCCCGGTCTGTTCACCAACCCGCGTTTTTTTGACCTGCAGAAGGGAGCTGAAGGTGGTTCTGTTGATGGCAGGCTGAGTTTTACCCCTGACGGGGCTTATGTCTACTTCCATTCGACACGGGCTGATAACCTGGGTTATCAGCATTCGCCACCGACAGATGACTATCTCGACATATATGTTGCTCCGATCATCGACGGCGAACCGGGCCCTGCCGTGAACCCTGGTGAACCGGTAAACTCCATTTACCTTGATGGTGAACATGCCCTGAGCCCCGATGGTTTGCAGTTGTTCCTTACCTCCACACGGCCCGGTGGACTCGGAGGCACTGACATCTGGGTGTCAACAAAAGAAACGGATGGGTGGTCAGTACCGGAAAACACCGGAGCCCCTGTGAATTCGTCCGACTGGGACGGACAACCGGGATTCGCGGCCGGTGATCCGAACACCATGTACTTTGTCTCCAGGCGTGACGGTCCTTCAAGCATTTACCGCTCAACCTTCATTGGAGAAAACTGGAGCGAACCTGAAATGGTTATCACCGGCTATGTTGGAGAACCTTCGCTTGTGGCAGACGGCAGCATAATGTATTTCGTTCATGTACTGGTAGACGACGAAGGGGTATTCGGTTCCGATATATGGTATGTAAGGCGTGCAGAGCATAAGTAAAAGATCTTTGGAGATGTCCGGTTTCGAACAAGCATGTTTGCTGGCGGACAGTATTGTGATTTCCATTATACCCCTTAGCCCTTGTTAAACTGTTTGTTAAGCTCAATGGCCTGTTATTTGATAATTTACAAGACCAAAAAACAGTTCCCCTCCGTAATTTCGGAAGTACAGTAGATGCCATGAACAAACACATTCTTATTGACAATTTAACCGCAAATATCGGTGCACTGGTCTCGGGCAGCAAGAAGTTTTTTACTGAAAGCACCGACAGCTTGTCTTTCGAAGAACTTATCAGGTCAACTGAATTAACTGTTCCTGCGATTAATTCTGAAGGGACTTATGAAATCCGGGCAACAAGGAGGATTGCCGGGGAGCTTGATCCTGCTTTCAGGGTTGAGAAATGGCTTGGGATTGATCATCCGTCAATCATTTATCATCATGGAAACAATGAAAGACCCTTCGATTACCGTAAAAGAGCGAAAAATTCTTTTATGGACATCTTTGTAAAGGCCCGGGATAGGTTCGATGCGAACCTGATTGCGGTAAGAGCTCCTTTTCATAATGGCAGCCTTAAACAGTACCAGCAAAAAATGTTGCATCTGGTAAATTTCATGGCGATGATCTCAGCTTCTGTGAAACTGAATGAATCCATAATAGAAAAGCTGAGGGAGATAAGTAATGCTCCGGTTATCACATGCGGCATAAGCCTTGGGGGATGGGTCACCAATCTCCACAGAAGTTATTATAATTCATCTACTGTATATGTACCTCTGCTGGCCGGAACATTTCTGGGCGAACTGTTTTTAAAAAGCAAATACAGGAAGCTTGCCTCAGATAGCGTTTTTCAGCAACCTGATAAGATAAGGCAGTTATTGAATTTCCATGAAGATTTCAGTAAAGTTAGGACAAGGAATGTCATTCCCCTGCTGGCAACCTACGACCGGTATATAGAGTATGATGTCCAGAAGAACAGCTATGAAGGGCATCCTGTCAGAACAATTGAAAACGGACATGTTACCGGAGCATTGAATACTGTTGCATTAAGAGATCACATTCTGGAGGCTTTGCAAAATTCAAAAAAAACACTTGAAGATAACTTTAACTCATCCCCGGGAAGGGAATAACTAAATTAAATTAACAACAATGAGAAAAAGAATAATCAGAGTAAGCCTCTACATTATTGGAGGAATTTCAGCAACAGTTCTGGGACTTTTTGTTGCACTATGGATTATCAGTCCCGGAAAACCCGAACCTCTGACCGGCCCTGACGGAAACCCGCTGGAGGGCAGCATTTCTGTTATTGAGAAGATCTCCCTGGGTGGACTTGATCAGTATCTCATTATCAGGGGTGCAGATTCAACAAAACCGGTAATGCTTTTCCTGCATGGCGGACCTGGAAGTCCGGAAGCTGCCTTCATGAAACATTTTAATCCTGGTATAGAAAAAGACTTCGTTATGGTGTACTGGGAACAACGCGGGGCGGGCAAGTCCTGGTCAAGGGATATTCCGGTTGAAAGCATGAATATGCGGCAGTTTATCTCAGATACCAGGGAACTCAGTGAATACCTGTCAGAAAGATTCAAACAGGACAGGATATATATTATGGGCCATTCATGGGGATCCTTACTGGGTATCCTGGCAGCCCGGGAACATCCTGAGCTCTATCGGGCCTATTTTGGGATCGGACAGGTAGCGGATCAGTTCATTGGAGAGCAAATCTCATTTGAATGGGCAAAAGAGGAGGCCCGTAACCATAATGATAAGAAAGCTGCTGAAACACTTGCTGGATTAAGTTTTCCAGATTTGAATGCCAGCGGCAAAGAGTGGATTGATTATATGACAGAACAAAGGATATACGTGAACAAATTCGGCGGCGGGACCACCCGGGATATAACCGGAATGTGGCCATTGATCAGAATTGTGTTCAAAACAAGAGATTACACAATTGGCGACAAACTGAATTTCATGAATGGCAGCATGTTTTCACTGGAGCATATGTGGAATGAAGTGATCCAAACAAATCTTTTTAACGAGATCGACAGCATGCAGGTACCTGTCTATATTTTCCACGGAAAGTATGATTTTACAACCCCGTATTCTGTTGCAAAAGATTTCTATGATCAGCTGAAAGCGCCGGAAAAAGGATTCTTCACCTTTGAGAACTCCGCTCACAGTCCTGTTTTTGAAGAGGTTGAGAAGTTCAATTCAATTGTAAGGGAGATCACACAGAAGTATTGAATTATCTTAGGGAATTTTGCTTATGACACGCATATACATGGTCTGTTTGATTATGGTTTTGATGACATCTGGTTGCAACTCTTTGCGAAAATCAACTATTACCGACATATCAGAGCCTCGTTACCTGATAGTAACGGCCGACGATCTTTGCATGACCGAAGGAATCACTAATGGTATTGTTGAGGCATACAGGAATGGCATAGTAACCACGACCTCTGCATTGATGAATTATCCGGGAGCTCGTGAGACCATTATCAGGGTACATCAGGAAAACCCCGAACTCCCCATCGGGATACACCTTAATATTACCACCGGGAAACCGGTCCTCCCTCCTGAACAAATCCCAAGCCTTGTCGACAAGGATGGCTATTTCTATCATTCTCACAAAATAATCAGGCATCTTAACAATATCTCAATCGAAGAATTGAGGGCAGAAGTCAACGCCCAGGTTGAGCAGTTCCTCACAACAGGAGTGCCGCTCGATCATATTAATTCGGAGAACCATATGCTGGCACTCTACACCCCGTTTCATAAGGTAGTAAGGGAAACGGCCATAGAACAAGGCATTCCTGTCCGCAACCCTGTTCCTGAAAGTGTTCATGGAAATATCAGGGTTAGAAAAGGAGGAGGTTCCTCAAAAGCTCTTGCTGCCATGATGGGTTATGCCATACGCCACCCTTTCAAGTCCTTCAGGATGATGAAGCTGGTAGGCCCGAATGCTTTCAGGGAGGAGGAGATGCTTGCAAAACAGGAGGGCATTCCGGTAACAGATTGGTTTGTAGACTCTTTTTACGGAAATGCTGATATTGAAACTTTTATTTCAATACTCGAACAAATTCCACCAGGTATCTCAGAATTAATGTCACATCCCGGATTCGCCTGTATAGAAGAAAGCCCTCCGGGTATGGACAGCAGCTATATCAATGAAAGGGAACTGGAGCTGGAAGTCCTGACGAGCACTGAAGTCAGGGCAAAACTTCATGAACTTAATATACGGCTAATTGATTTCTCATATTTAACAAATGTAAGATAGATGAAAACAAATAGAAGAGAATTTGTCAGGAAAGCCGGCCTTGCCACGGTATGTGCATGAACTGGATTTCAATCGACACCTGTTCAGTGTAATAAATTGGGATTCAAGATTAATTGAGATACTGGGAAGCAGGGGCCTAGGAAAGACAACGCTTATGCTTCAAAAGGCAAAATTGTTAAATGCAGTGGAACCAAATCAGCCCAACGAATAAAAGATTTGAAAAATGCCTGGCTGGTATTGGATGATATAGAAAATGGCGTGTTTAACAGGCTCCCCATCTGGCTGTTTGGATTTTTATATTAGAGTGGGTTAACTTACAACCCATTAAAGGAAGGGATACTCTCAATTTCTGAACTTGCAGGTGATCCTGACAAAATGATAACTGATGAAATAAGAAACCTTATTGAAAAACATAATCTCTATTTGAAACAGAAACTATTGTAGTCAGTTTTAATAATGTCTGTGCCAGTCAACAGAAAAGATTTGGGTTTTCTAAATTTGATAAACCTCGGCTACATCCTCTTCAACAGGCAGCAGTTTCTGCAACCGGATTTCTTATCATACAGTATTGCTCTATAGGGGTTTCACCGGACTTTATTGTTTTGACCAAATCAAAACCAAAATGCTCATAAAGTCCCACATTATCATAGTTGTGAGTTTCCAGCACAACCGGTATCTTTTCTTTATCAGCATAATCAAGGACCGGCGTAACCAGCCTTCTGAATGCTCCCTTCCCTCTCATGCTCTCATCAATAGCTACAATCTTGATCCTGAAAAATCGTCCGCTTACAAACTCCTCCTGCCAGCTGAAACTTACTACATTGCCGGCCCTCTTGTAGTTGGATATGATCTTCCTGATATCCCGCATCCCGAGTACCAGGAATGTCCGGAGGTAAATCATGCTAACCAGCCTTAGGTTGTTCCATCTGTTTTCATCGAGGCTGTCCTGCCCGATAAGAAATGCACCAGGGTTACCGTCCAGCAGCCTGAGCTGCCCGCTCCTGAGTGCATGAGCGGTATGAATAACCGAATGAGCCGCGAGAAGCTCATCCTTTCTGCTTAAGCCTTCAAGTATGACTTCATGCATAGGATCGTCAGTAAAACTGGAAGCCATAACTTCAGCTACAGTTCTTATAGTCGTTTTATAAATTCTTTCCATCATTACCTCCTCAATCATATGCCGATTATCTGTTTACTATCTCTTTCCTGTAGACGATTTTTTTGCCCAGAATATCGTAGATCTCCATCACCCAGCCATCTTCATCAAATCCTTTCTCCCGTACGAACCTGTTCATGGCGGGGTAAACTTTCATTATGCCCATAATGACCGACAGTTTCCCCCGGTAAGGGAACTCCGTAACTAAATAATCCTTCCCGGGGAGGGTCTTTATGTTGTATTTGCCTTCCAGCTTTTTAAGTGTTTCCGGGTCAGGATCTTCGAGAATACTGCCAACCTCAGACCGGAGCATGCTCTTCTCAACCTTTTGGGGATTGTCGTAGTATATCCCGAACCCCCTGAATGTTTCAATTCCCTCCTCATTAAGCAACGAGTAATACATCTTGTCAATCGGACCTGCACTTTTGCTGTAATCGCCGGTCTGCTCCACATATACAAGGGTCTCTCCGCCCTGTTTGGCTATATTGAAGTCAACCTTTCTCAAACCACCGTAATAGATGAAAAGGGCTGCCACAATTACCACAACCAGCCCCAGGATGATCAATGCTATTTTCATTTTATTCAAATTTTAAATTAATGTTTAGAAGAAATCACATCAACTACCAATCCAAAAAAATGCCAAACCAATCAGATCTCAGGATTTCAATGCTTTAGCTCTGCAATAAAATAATAGCTACCCTTTTATTGGCCTAAATCACACCCTGTTCTGTCCGCTCCCGTACACTAATGTTTCAGAAACGAACATAAAAGTATTGCTGCGAATCTGCCGATATCTTTCCAGGCAACTGCATACCAGCCACATACCTTTTTTGGCACAATTTTATAATAATGTAGTGACAAAATACTCACGGCAATATATTTTAATAATCCATAAAACTTCAATAAAATGAACAAGATTGAAAGACCTCAGCTCCTGCCCTACCTGGGAAGATTTACGCTTCTGTTCCTGTTAACATACTATGTTATTGGTCTGCCGTTCCTGGCAATCCAGTCGGCGCTGCCTGAATCCGGCAGGGTCGCGCTCGATTTCTATGAAACGTTCCGCCCCGTTGGGTTCATGGCTGTCGTCGGACAGATACTGCGGGGCCTTGCCTTTGCACTGGTTTTTTATCCGTTTTACAATATCCTGTTTGAAAGCGCACGGGGCCGGCTGATCCTGTTCGGAGCCTTGTGGGGTGTTGCACTCTTCGGCTCGGTCGAACCACAGCCCGGTTCAATCGAGGGGATCATCTACACCACCATCTCATTCACAGAACACCTGTACGCGCTGACAGCCATAGCACTGCAAATGCTTTTGTTTGTCTGGCTTTTCTCTAAATGGGAAACGCTTTCGCGGAAGAGAACGGGTACGGTTCTCCCCGGCAGCCGGGAGATCCTGAAAGATTCCGGGAGCCTGAAAGATCAGGAAAACCTGGAAGTTCAGGCGAACATGAAAAACTATAAGAGCCCGGGAAGCCTGAAAACACCGGAGAGCTCTCTACCCGTTAATCTGCCGGAAAAGCTCAGGGGGTATACCACAAGGTTTGTGGTTGTCCACCTGGTTACCTATTGGGTCATTGGCCCCTTGTTTTACCAGATCGCAGGATATGCAGATGCTCTGCAGGAAATGGAGATATTTGAAATGTGGCGGGACCTTGAAAGTATTCCCGTTGTGCTGCTCGTCTTTTTCGGGCAGATATTCAGGGGTGCGATTCTCGGACTGCTGCTTGCTC
>REEN01000071.1 GCA_007695015.1 Marinilabiliales bacterium | reverse complement strand
AAGCATAGCGGGATTCGGCATCGTTGTTTTCCCCGAAAGGGGGTACTCCATTGAATTTGAACCCGGCTGGAAACAATTTATCAAAGAGAGCAGGCAGCCGGCCGATGAAGATCGAGCTGACGGATCCGGTCCAGGCTCTTTTCACAGAAACTGCAGGGATGCTGGTGATGATATCCTCTCTTCCGCTTCGGGTGACAAAACTGATGCTCAGGATAAACAGGATACCTGCCGTGATGTTGAGATCTTTGCGCGGGCCGGGATACCAGATCACCTGACGGATCAGCAAAACCCGGTTTTTGTGGCGGAAAATGAGGTGCAGAGGTTCTTCTCGGTTTACCGCCATGGAGGTTCTCTCAGGTTTTTGATTTACAGCCAGCCCGGAGAGGGGGTTAACGAAACCATTCAGCAGGTTGCCATTGCCGGAAAGGATTTCAGCAGGTGGGAGATTTACAGTGAGCCGGGAGAGACTTCAAACGGAGGCGGCGCGCTGTTGCCGCTTCAGTATCCGCTCGGACCGCTGATCATGTATTACCTTACTGTACGGAACGAAGCGATAATGATACATGCCTCGGGAGTGCATGACGGGCAGAGGGGGCGCCTCTTCACCGGGTTTTCAGGTGCCGGGAAGAGCACCATATCGGGAATATGGCGGGAGGCGGGCAGCATGCTGATCAATGACGACAGACTGATTATCAGGAAAAGGGGTGGCCGGTTCCTTATGTACAACACCCCGATGTTCTACGAGGATGTGCCGAGGGAGGCTCCGCTTGATGAAATATACCTGATAAGCCATTCGCCGGTGAACAAGATGAAAAGGATCACAGGCGCCACTGCCGTCACCAGGGTGCTGGCCCACTGCATACAGAATAATTACGATAAGGGGTATATTGAAAATCACCTGACTTTTCTGGGTGATCTTTGCAGCAGAACTGACGTTTTTGAACTCGGTTTTGTGCCTGACGGGAGCGTGGTTGATTTTGTCAGCGAAAGACAGCAGAAATGAAATATTAATTACCAATGGACCAAAGGATGCTGAAGGATGAGATCGTTGAACTGGGCGGTGAGCTGCTGGAGGGCAAGCACCTCGTGAGATTCAGGATGCGCGGCCACAGTATGTACCCGGTATTCAAGGATGGGGATATTGGCACGGTAGAGAAATGTGATCCGGCTGAGCTGAAGCGGGGCGATATCATCGTGTTCAGGCAGGGCGATAACCTGGTGGCCCACCGGCTGGTGAAGGCCCTGGTGAGGGATGGCGGACTCTTACTGATCGCACGCGGGGACAGGAACCGGGTTGCTGACAAACCGTTTGCGGCAGATCAGCTTATCGGAAAGATAGTCTCTTTTCAGAAAGGGAAGAGGGTGCGAAGCGTTGATGCGCCCCTGTTCAGGTTTGCCGGCTTTTGCATCGGCCGCTTTGGCAGGGTGCTGGTACCTTTTTTCAACATTATGCTGAGGATCAAGACCTGGAGGCAGAAAATACCCGGGGCGGTGCGTTCGTTCGCGTCCAACATGAAATTCATTGCAGGGGGATCGGGAAGGCTTTTGTCTGTCAACCTGCTGATAGCCTCACTGCAGGGGATACTACCGCTGGCCGTTATATTCTGCCTGAAGTGGCTGATTGACAGTCTCACGGCAGCAGAGCCAGGCGATCCGGCCACATTCCGGCCCTTTCTGGTCATTCTCGCGATCACCGCACTTACCTTTCTGGCCAACGCGGTGGTCTCTTCGATAAGGAACTACTGGTTTGAAAAGCTGTCGTTCTCTGTCTCGATGCGGATCTACGACAGGCTTCACAGGAAGCATGAGAACCTCGCGATGGGGTATTACGAGGATGCAACAATGCAGGATAAGATACACCGAGCCGTGCAGGAGGCAGGGTTCAGGCCGGTGAAGATATGCAACGAGCTGTTGCAGATGGTGAGGTCGGTCATTTCGGGCATTGTGATCATAGCTCTCTTTTTCACCATTAAATGGTACCTGGCGCTGGCCCTGCTGCCGGCCATCCTGCCCGGGATTATAGTGAGACTAAGGCATTCGCGCGAGTTGTACCGCCTTAAAAGAGAGAACAGTCCGACTGAAAGGGAGACCTATTACTACAACCGCGTGCTTACCGCCCTCCCGTTTGCCAAGGAGCTGAAGCTGTTCGCCTTCGGCAGGTTTTTCAGGCACCGGTTCCGGAGATCGCACGAAACATTGTTCGGGCGCAAGGACCGTCTTAACCGGTCGGTACTTTGGTACGACATCGCCGCACAGACGTTCTCGGTGCTGGTGGTGTTCGGGGTGTTCGGCTACATTGCCTGGCTTGCGGTAACGGGGCACTCCACCATCGGAACGGTGGCCATGTCGTTCCTGATCTTCCACCGCGGCTACAGCGTGCTGGGTGAGCTCAGCAAATCGGCCACCCAGCTTGTGGAGGACAATATTTTCCTGAACGATCTTATTGATTTTATTACCCTTCCGGGGAAGGGAACGGAGGGTGAGGGGGAGACTGGGGGCGCCGGGGAGGTGACTGTACCGGCAGGCGCTGATCTGGGAGGGGATGTGGAAGGGCCGGACGCGGACAAAATGGTCAAGGAGGGTGACGGGGAGACCGCAGATGGTCCGGGGATACGGGTTCCTGGGGCGGCTGCAGATATTCAGGGGTCACGGGTTCCCGGGGAGGCTGAAACCGGACCAGGCCAGCAGAAGGATGCCGGTGATGAAGGCGCGACCTTTCCCCGGGGCGGACTGAAAAAGGGAATATTCGTGAGGGACCTCAGCTTCAGGTACAAGCCTGAACAGAAGATGGTACTGGAAGATGTAAGCTTTGATATCCCGGCCGGCAAGGCAGTCGCCTTTACGGGCCGTAACGGTTCGGGCAAGACCACCATGGTGAAGTTGCTTTGCGGATTTTACCGCCCGATCAGTGGAAAGATAATGTTTGATGACACCGACACTGCGCTGCTTGCACCTGAAACCATGCGTGAAGGCATCACGGCGGTATTCCAGGATTTTGCCCTCTACAACCTGACTGCATTTGAGAACATTATGCTTGGCGATATCAGCAGGGATGCAGGCAGAAAGGCTGCACGGGAGGCTGCCGAAAAGGCCGGCATAATTGACGTTATTCAGAAGATGCCACGGGGACTTGATAACATGCTGGGCCCGCTGTTCGGGGGAGGACAGGAGCTGAGCATCGGGCAGTGGCAGAAGTTTGCTATTGCAAGGGCTTTTTACCGCGATGCGCCCATCCTGATATTTGACGAGCCATCGAGCGCCCTCGACGCCGAAACCGAAAGGCAGGTGCTGCAGAGGCTGCGCGAGCTGGCCAGTGACCGGACGGTTATAATGGTAAGCCATCGACCGGCGGCGACAGACTGGGCCGATATCATTTACTCCTTTGAAGAGGGAAAAGTAAGGATCGCTGACCGGAAGGGACTGCGCGGGGAGTGATGCCCGACAGTTGGGTGCCCGGTGCTAAGTGAAGCCCTCCGACTAGTGCTGCTCGCCGGGGTTTTTCGGGTTGACGGTCACTGATGGCTGCCGTTACCCTGAAATCTTTCTCAGAATATACATTGCAAGCTGCCTGATGCCAAGCAGTATCCGGTAAGGGTAATAAAGTCCGACCAGGTACCGGCTCCTGATCCCGTACCTCCACATCATATAACTCTGTGACGGGAAGGTGTCGTGGAGGATGTACCTGATTTTGTTACTGAAACCGTCAACACCTTTTATCAATACTATATTACCGGTTTGCATCCTGCTGCCGGTTTTTAAAGCTGTTATCAGTTCTTTATCCTTATACTTGTCGGCAAGATGGCCGTATTTGTCAAGTATACTTTCGGGTAAGGGAGCATCAAAATATTTACCGGTAAGAATAATGAATTTATAAAAAACCTCAGAGCATTCATATTTCTCACATAGGTTGTTTAACTCGTTCCAGTCTAACTCATCCTTATATGAAATGATAATATTTGTAATGTCACAGAAGCATTTCAGCTGAAAATCTTTTTGCGACATATGTTTTTCGAGATGCAGGCAAAGATGGATCAATAAATGATGATAATCCAATACACAGACCGGGGCACCGTTTAATGTCATTTTTACAGCATTCTTCCATAAATCTTCTGAAGTTATCCTGTATTTATCATACTGGACCCTGGTATGTATGTCGAAGCTGACACCATTGATGACCATTTTATAACAGTGCCCAAAATATGAATTAAGCTTAATAAATCTGGTTTTAGTGAAATGATGTGACAAATAGCCCATCGCATCCATTATGCTCAGGCACTTTGGGATATCATTATCCTGAACCATAATATCCATGTCGCTCAATTGGCGCAGGCCGATGTCCTTGTAGAGGGTTTCGGAAAGGTGAATACCCTTAAGGGCGATGACAGGGATGCCTGCCTCATTGAGTGCCAGTGCAACCTTGCGGAAATGATCATAAATTATGACGTTACGGCTGAGGGTCTTGAGATAGGCCTGGTGAAGCTGCTCTTTTATTTCCGGGGGTACAAGATGGTTGTTTTCAAGCAGGGGGATCTTCTTGCTCACGAGAGGGGCCATTCCGTTATTAATGGCAAGAATGGCAAGGTAGTTCCAGTCCGATATCTTTGAAATCA
>REEN01000070.1 GCA_007695015.1 Marinilabiliales bacterium | reverse complement strand
ATTCATCATATTTTGCCTTGTTGAATTTCCCTTTCGGGGATGACTGGGAAGTCAGCATCCACGCCCTCCTGAATTCAATGAATTGCTTTTTATTGTCATCCGACTGATCTATCCACAACTGCAACTCCTCAACATCCTTTTCAGAGGCCTGATTTGAAAAATAGCTGTGAATTAGATCCTTGTAATATTGTTCGTTTGTAAAATCCATCTCCGCTTATTATAATATACTATATACTAATACGGTTATTCTTCCGGTATCGGGCGACAGGATGAGCTAAAAGATTACTGCCTTAATTTATTATTTCATGCAAACTGCTCAAATAAAAAAGCCCCCTGCCCGACATAAGGAACTACCAAACCTTCTCCGGACAGGGTGCTTTACCCAAATTTACCTAAACCTAAACCCACGAAAAATTTCCGTAAAGTCATTATCTTAAGTTTCTAATATCTAAGACGGGTATTTTTTCAGAGGCGGGTGACTAAAAGCATAAAAATTTACTGGCAATTCATAATTCAATAGTGGTTTGTTTGGTAATATTTAAACTGATATCTTTCGGATGACAATTTTCAGAACTGATTTTTCAACTAACAAAGGTTGCCAGGCCTGGAATAAAACCTTACTCTTATGCACAAGGGACATCTATACAATCTACGCTTCCATCTGTACAATTTACGCTTCAATACCTGTCTTATATTTTTCTCAGTGCTGATGCTTTTGTTTGTCCAGCCACAAACTGTGCAGGCACAAAAGATATTCAGCAGCAGTGAGAGTGACCTGTTTATTTATGGCATACCCGATTCACTGAAGAGAAAGATCGGCGAAGCTGTCCCCGGCACCCCTGTAACCGGCCTGGACAAGCCTGCAAAGCTCCTGGTATTCAACCTTCATCTTTATCATGATGAGGTCAGGAAGGGACACCCTTCCATACCATACACAAATTATGCTATTAAGCTTATGGGCGAAAAAACCGGGGCCTGGGAAACATGGTTCAGCAGTGATACACTTGTATTTATGCCGGAAGTGCTGCAGCAATTTGATGCAATATGTTTCAATAATACAGCCGGCGTTTTGTTTGAGGACCAGTACCTGCGGCAAAGTTTACTGGATTATGTTTTCAGCGGAGGCGGGTTCATAGGATTGCATGCGGCGGGTGCAACATTTTGCCAGTGGCCCGTTTACGATCAGTTTCCCGAATACGGAGAGATGCTTGGGGGGTTTGAAAGCGGAGGACACCCCTGGGGGCCGGAGGATACCATAACGCTTTATGTTGACGAACCGGATCACCCGGTGAACAGGGCTTTTAACGGTAAAGGGTTTGAAGCAAGCGATGAGGTTTTCCAGTTTACCGACCCCTACACCAGGGACAAACTCAGGATCCTTCTCACAATCGATACCGACCTTACCGATATGAGTGAACACAGGCGGATTCTCCCTGAAAGGAGGGCGGATATGGATATTGCCATTAGCTGGGTAAGAAGGTACGGAAGGGGAAAGGTTTTCTATACATCTTTCGGCCACAATGACCACCTGAGCTGGAATCCGAAAATTATGGGGCACTATTTCGATGGTATCAGGTTTGCCGCAGGTTTACAGGAAGCGCCATATATACCCAGCGGGAGACTGACACCGGCTATTGAGGCCCAGGAAAAGCTGGGATGGAGATTCGGTATTGAGGCATATACTTTTAAAAATAATACGCTTTTTGAAACTATTGAGAAGACCGGGGAACTGGGACTACAATATGTGGGGGGACTGAATGTTCAGAAGGTAAGTGACGATATACCCCTTGAATTCGATTATCACCTCACCGATGAACAGCTTCTTGAAGTCCGGAAAAAACTTATTGATGAGGGATTGTCAATGCTTACCTATTACATTTTTGACATTCCCGGTGATGAGGAGACGCTGGCCAGGATATTTGAATTTGGCCGTAAAATGGGGATAGAGACTTTTATATCTGAGCCTGCAATTGAGGACCTTGATATTATCGAGCAGTATTGCAAAGAGTATAATATTAAACTGGCCATTCACAACCATGGCGAATGGTTGTCACCTGTTTACATGCATCCCGAAAAGATTGTTGAGCTGACAGAGGGCCGTAGTCCGCTGATAGGTGCGGCATGTGATTTCGGCCACTGGGCCAGGGAAGGTATAGACCCCCTGGAAGCCGTTAAAACCCTTGGCCACCGGGTAATTACTCTCCAGATGCACGACCAGAGCAGTATGGATTCTGAAGGGCATGATGTTCCCTGGGGAACCGGTGTAATCGATCTTGAAGGCATACTTGAATACCTTAAACGCGAAAATATAAGGCCTGTGATGTTCGGACTGGAATACTCCCATAACTGGGATCACTCGCTGCCTGAAATAAAAGAATCAATTGACTTTTTTAACAGCAGATCGATCAGGCTTGCAGGACATAATGATTAAATTATTATGATAATCCCGGTTAACCGTTATTGTAACTTATAAGATACACATATAGATCAGTTGAATTTATTAACCCCCAAACAAATGCAAAGCAAACTCAACCGCAGGAAATTTCTGAAAAACGGATTCGCTGCAACCTTAGGACTCACAGCTTTCCCGGCAATTTTGCCAGCTTCTGTATTTCCCGGCAATAAAAGGATCATGCCAAATGACAAGATCAATCTGGGCTTTATAGGTGTAGGGGGAATGGGTACCGGACACCTTAGATCCTTCCTCGGTTTTGACCAGGTGCGTGTTGTTGCCGTATGCGATGTGCAGAAGGAAAATCGTGACAATGCAAAGAACATAACCGATGATCACTACGGCGACAATGATTGCTCTGCTTACAACGATTTCAGAGACCTGCTGGCAAGGGGAGATATTGATGCTGTAGTTCAGTCTGTACCGGACCATTGGCATGCACTTATTGGTGTTGAAGCGGCACGCCGCGGGAAGGCCATGTATTTTGAGAAACCTCTTGCACTCACGGTACAGGAATCCCAGATCCTGAGAAAGACCATCAACAAGTATAATATCTGTTTTCAGCACGGAACGCAGCAAAGATCGGATCCCGGGTTCAGGTTTGTGACGGAAATGGTCAGGAACGGCAGAATCGGAAATCTTAACAGGATAGTAGTCGGATCAGCCAGCTTCACTCCTACTCCTATGCCTCCTGCCGAACCCGTACCCGATGGTATTGATTATGATATGTGGCTGGGCCCTGCTCCCCTGGCACCCTATAATGAACTTCGCTGTACGCGTAACTTTACGCTGATCGACGACTACTCCCTTGGCTGCATAAGCGGGGCATGGGGCATACACCATGTCGATATTGCCCAATGGGCGCTTGACGCCGATAATTCAGGCCCCGTTGAGGTGGAAGGAACAGGAAGCATACCTGACGGATTATATGACACCTTCCATACCTTCGAAGTTGAGCATAAATATGAGAATGGAGTAAAATTGCTGCATATTGACCATATAACAGCAAGAAGAAAAATTCCACAATTCGATGTAAGAAGCTCAATGGGAATTCTGTTCGAAGGTTCTGAAGGATGGCTCTACATAGCCAGGGGATTTATGGATGCGCACCCCAAGTCGTTGATGAACAACGTCATAAGGCCAAATGAAATTAAGCTGCCTTTCAGTAATGATCACCGCCTCAATTTCCTGGACGCCGTTCGGACCGGTTCTGATACGATAAGCCAGATAGGTCCGGCAGTAAAATCAGAGATTGTTTGTCAGCAGGCCTATATCGCCATGAAACTTGGCAGGAAGCTTTACTGGGATAATGCCAAGGAGATGTTCATCAACGACGAAGATGCCAACAAGATGCTTTCAAGACCGATGAGAAGCCCATGGCATCTTTAAAGCCCTAATCATGAACCACATAAATTCAACCCGATAATAATCATTTGGCCAATAAAACAAAAACTGCAATGGATCAAAAAATATATAATCCCGGATTGATTATAACCGGCATGTGCCTGCTCTTTTTACTCGCGGCACCGGTTATTGCATATAGCGGTAACGGGATTGCAGAAAGAACAGCGGAAATGACAGGGGTTATTTCAGGCCTTGAACGCAGTGATGCCGATTACCCGGAATACACAAAACTTATTGAAGAGATCTTTTCGGGAAGAAGGAACTTCAGGGAAGCCGGGCCTATTTTAAACGAGTTCCTGATGGCAGAAGAGAATCATGCAGGAAGGCGATATTTTTTCAGCGAGCTTCAAAAAACGGCCAACAGAAGGGCTATACAATATCTCCAGGACCATCTTTCACATGAAATAACAGGCGATCTGGCACTTCAGACATTGCAAGCTATTCCAGGCAGCAACATCAACAGGTTGCTCAGAAGATCTTTTTCAGATGCTCCTTCCAGCATACAGGCCGGCATTATTACTGCCCTCGGTAACCGTCGCGACGAAAGTTCTGTAAGGTTTATTGCCGGACACATTGACAATGATAACAGCCAGTTGTCCAGGGCCGCAATTTCTGCCCTGGGAACAATCGGGACTGAAAGATCGGCAGATCTGTTAACAGAAGCAATGAAAAGAGGGAACCATCCTGAACAGGACTATATTGCCTCGATACTGGTTGAAAATGCCGGCCATTTCTTTTCTGATAACCAGCAGACATCTGCTTTTGATATTTACAGTTCGGTAATTGATACAGACCCTCCCGTTCCAATTGCGGCTGCCGCGATAAAAGGGATGATGGAAACTACAACCGGCGATCCTGCTGAGATATTAAAGCAATACCTGGCGTCCTCTGCTCCGGACTTAAAACGTGAATTGACCGGGCTGGTAAGGATACTTCCTGATTCATATGATAATGGAATTGAGCTTCTGCGGATGGAGGGTATTACCGAAAGCGAAAAGATCCGGCTCATAATGATACTTGCATACAGGGGAGACAGAAGTATACATGACGAATTGAAATACTTTCTTGAACATGACGACCCTTCATTCAGAGAACCTGCAATACATGCATTATCCAAAATAGCTACAGCTGAAGATATCCCTCTGCTGGTGAGGATAGCATCGACAACATCCGGCCGGGAACAGGAGCTTGCCAGAGAGGGGTTGTACAGGATGAGTGGCGATGAAGTTGATGATATAATACTTGATAAGGCTTTAACTGATATCCCCCCGCACGCTGCCGAATTCATCAGGGCCATAGGCAACAGGAATATCCCGGGCGGAGCAACTGTTCTGCTTGAATCGGCCAAAAGTATTCACCCGGCAATCAGGATGGAATCCTACAGGTCGCTGGGAATGATAGGCCAACCTGAAATTGTAAATCAGATTGTTGAACTTCTGATTAAAAGCCCTGACGGCAGGGAGAGAAGAATACTCGGGAACATACTTTACATGGTAGCAATAAAGGGTGACCAGGAAAAGGTAAATACAAGCGGCATAAAAAGGTACCTGCCGATTCACTTAAGTCCGGATGTAAGATCGGAACTGATAAGTGTCCTGGGTAGAATACAAAACCCGGACGATCTTGAAATATTTCTTGAACATCTGGATACCGATGATATGCATTTGAAAAATAATGTTATAAGAGCCCTTCACGACTGGCCGGATGCAGGTCCGAAAAAGGAATTAAGGGAGATTGTTGAGGATACGGATGATATGAGGCTTAGAACACTGGCTTTAAGAGCCCATAACCAGGTTGTCATGAATGACCCGGATCTGTCACATGTTGAAAAAGCACAAAGCCTTGAGTTTGGTTTTGATTATGCTATCAATAATAACGAGAAGAAACTGATAATTTCTGCCCTTGGGAGGTTACCTGTTATTGAATCGCTCAGGATACTTGTTGACCAGATGTCAAACCCCGACCTGCTTCCCGAAACAGAGTCCGCCATTTTAGATATCGTACAGGATGTGAATGCCGGTAACCCGGTTAATACAAGGAAAGAACTGGAAAGGGCATTATATTTTACTGATAATGAAGAGATTAAGAAATATATCAGGGACTGACTTATTAATCCCCGGAAACTGGTCATAATTTTAGTTCTAATGAAGAGATTAAAAAATATATCAGGGCCTGACTTATTAATTCCCGGAAGATTGTCAGAGTATTTCAGGAGTTTTAAAATAATTATCACCAGACTGTCTTACCCGATTGTTTTTACAACACTGCTTTTGACTGGGGGTCTGGTCGCTGAGGCACAGATGGAGCCGCTTGATATTGAACTTCCCCGCCCCATGTTTGTCGGCACACCGTCAAATTTTGATGTTGAAAGACTTGAAGAGCCCCACGAAGCAGGCAGGCCGCCCTTCCTCGCTCCTGCCGGTATTACAAATGTTGCGCTTGACAAGCCTGTGTACAGTTCGGGTGAGCCTCGGACCGGTGAGCTTTGGCGTGTAACCGACGGTGATAAGGAGGCTACCAGCTATTCAGTTGTTGAACTTGATGCAGGCCATCAGCATGTAACAATTGACCTCGAGGATGTTTTTAATATTTATGCCATCATCATATGGCACTATCATATGTCGGCCCGTGTATATCACAGTGTGGTCGTGCAGGTTTCAGACGACCCGGATTTCATTTTCGATGTTCATACCCTCTTCAATAATGATATAAATAACAGGCTGGGGTTAGGCGTTGGTGAAGATTACCATTATGTCGAGACTAATGAAGGAAAACTAATTGACGCCATGGGTGTTGAGGGCCGGTACGTGAGATTGCACAGCATGGGAAACACCGATAATGATTTCAACCACTATATTGAGGTGGAAGTTTATGGCAATTAAAATAAAACCCGGCTTTCTGTTCCTGGTTATTTTAGTTCCGGCCCTGTTATTCAGGTTTGGCGGACTTTCCATCCGCCCAATGCATACAGATGAGGCGGTTCATGCCGTTAAATTCGGTGAGCTCCTGGATAATGGCGTTTACCTGTTCGACAAGAATGAGTATCACGGTCCCACTTTAAACTATATGACCCTGATTGCTGCAAGGCTGGGATCTTTCGACAGCTTTATTTCACTTAATGAATCAATTCTCAGGTCGGTTCCCGCTCTTTCCGGAGTAATGATCATACTGCTGCTGGCTTTGCTGGCCGGATATACCGGTTGGCGCATTATCATAACGGCAGCACTTCTGCTTGCCATTTCACCGGCAATGGTATATTTCAGCAGGTACTACATACATGAGATGCTGCTTATCTTCTTCAACCTGGCTTTCATTGTTTTCCTTTACCGGTATATAAGATCCGGCAAACCTGCATGGGTTTTGTTATCAGGTATTTTTGCAGGGCTCATGTTTTCTACAAAATCGACATGGATCATTATATTTGCCGGCCAGCTTATTGCCTTTCTTATAACCGTAAGGATATATGGCGGACCGAAGCCTGTCAGGTATATGCCGTCAAAATTTACTGCTACACATATTATACTTTTTGCACTCTCCGCAGCTATTCCTTCGGTTCTGCTCTACTCCTCCTTCCTGCAAAATCCAGCCGGTATAGCCGATTCAATCATAACCTACAGGGAGTACCTGAGCCGCGCCGGTGCTGACGGACTGCATATTCACCCGTGGTACTATTATATTTCATTGATCAGTATCGACTCTTGCAGTCCTTTACCTTTCAGGGCGGACCTGTGGATTTTTTTATCGGGTATTGGAGGGATGATCATGGCTTTTACAGGCAAGTCCACTAAGTCCGCAAAACCATCAAGATCCGCCAAACCATCAAGGCCGGGAGAACCCGGTTGTAACCCGATAATACTGTTCACTGCAATCTCTGCCCTTTTTTCAGGGATTGTTTTTTCAGCCCTGCCCTACAAAACACCCTGGAACATGCTTTATTTCTACACAACAATGGTTATACTGTCGGCTTTCTTTTTCGTGCAGTTACTTAAAAATAGCGGTAATACACCTCTTAAAGCCGGGTACATGGCATTAGTGACAATTATTGTTCTTCATCTGGGCTGGCAAAGCTATTCGGATAATTTCAAAACTTTTGCCAGTCCTTGCAATCCCTATACCTACGCTCATCCCGGCAATGATTTATTAACCATTACAAATGAGGTTGAGAAAGTAGCGTCAATTTCCCCGGAAGGGAAAGATCTCTACATCGAGATCATAGTAACTGATAACGGTTACTGGCCGCTGCCATGGTATCTCAGGGAATTTCCCAATACCGGGTGGTGGGGTGAGGTGAACATGGAAGTGCCAGCCGCCCCTTTCATTATATGCTCTCCCGGAAACTTGCCGCAACTTACCAAAAAACTATATGAGATACCACCACCCGGACAACGCAGATTATATATACCCCTGCTTGAACATGATCCTGAACTGAGGCCCGGCACTGAGGTATCCCTGTATCTCAGAAAGGACTATTATGACAGGTACGCAAGGAGTAATAACCGGGTTCTGGAATACTAAGATAAGGCCGGCACACAGGCAGGACGAAGACTCTTATCGCGATACTTCTCTTTTTATCCTGTTCAGGTCCGGAATGATCTTAAGTAAAAGGGGGGGCATCCGGAGACGCGTGTCAGGGTCGGGCCTCCACTCAACAGGAAACTCCTTTATGGCATAGCCCTTAGCAATTGCCCGCAATATGATCGCCACATCAAACAGGAAACCGTCAGTGCGGCATTCATCATAAAGCTCTTTTGCTATATCACCCCTGTAAAGTTTCAGTCCGCATTGCGTATCTGTCAGATACCCTGGTAATCCGGCATATACCTTAACAAATTTCCGGAAGAACAAAGACACCACCCTCCTGTGCAACTTTCGGGGTACCGGTATTCTGCTTTCCCTGAGCATTCTGGAGGCATGAGCAATCCCTGTCCGGCCCTGCCGGATCATC
>REEN01000069.1 GCA_007695015.1 Marinilabiliales bacterium | reverse complement strand
ATGATCAGCGGTATTTTGGTACTCAATGAATTTGTCTTCCTTAAGAGTCTCCACGGCTCGCCTTACCAGGTCAGCATGCTGTTTCAGTTCAGCATGGTGGTGCTCATTGTTTCGGTTTTCATAAATGAGATACTGAGAAGGATCAGGAACAAGCAGGGGCTTCTGCGTCGGACTGCAGTCATTACCAGGCTGCCTCTACTGTTCCTGCTTTTTTTCCCGCGTAATATTGCTGAGATGGGAGGTGATTCTGTTTACCATTATATGTTCCTGTTAATATTCCTGGTATACTACCTGGCAACTCCTCTTATTTTCCCTTCAATCAATATTCTCCTCAAACAGAATTACACATCTGAAAGCTTCGGAAAACTATATTCCTATGCAACCTCATCAAAAAAAATAACAACACTGGCTTCCACATTCCTTTTCGGTCTTTTGCTGGACAGGGATCCTTTCGCATTCGTTTATATTTACCCTTTGGTTGCTGTACTGGGGATCATGTCGGTATATCTGCTAACCTCAATACCATTTGAAAGTGAGGATAGAGCATCACCCGGGATATTCAGCGGCCAGCTCTTTTCAGGTGCACTTAAAAGGGTAGCTGACATATTCCGGACCAACAGGCCATACCTCCATTACCAGGTTGGCTTTATGCTTTACGGGCTTGCTTTTATGGGTACCAATTCAGTTATCACCATCTTTTACGACAGGGCAGTGGGGCTGAACTACTCAAGTGTAGCTTTTTATAAGAACTTTTATAATCTTATTGCCATTTTTCTGCTCCCGGTTTTCGGAAGGATGCTTGCAAACACCGATCCAAGGAAATTCGCATCACTCACTTACGGCTCACTTGCCATGTATCTATTATCATTCCCGGCTACCCTGATTTTCCCTGTTTATATTGATTTTATGGGTATCCAGATATATTTTGCTTTACTTGCGGGAGTGCTGTTCAACAGTATCTTTATTTCAACCATGGCAATCTCATGGAGTATAGGATCGGCATTTTTCTGCAACCGTAATGAAGCCGGTGACTACCAGTCGATCCATTTGTCGCTTACAGGGGTCAGGGCGCTGTTCATGCCGCTGGCGGGTATATTTATATACGAAATTGCAGGATTCACTTTCACCTTCGCCATGGCTGCTTCTTTCCTGGCCCTGGGCATTATAATAATGTTCTGGTCTCAGAAGAAATACAAACTCAACAACCGGGAGTGAAGAAGCAGAATATAAGGCTGGTATAGCAAAAGTCCATAGTAAAACAGGTAGAATAACCTTAAAAGGATACAACATTTTCAAAGCACTGTTACACCATAGAATCAAAACAGGCGGGGGAAGTATCCCCGCCTGCCGGAGTGATTCAGCTGAGGCTCGAACTCAGGACCCCATCCTTAAAAGGGATGTGCTCTACCAGCTGAGCTACTGAATCATCCTGTAACTGTTTTTGAAAACGTTTGCAAAGATAACATCTTTAAATTTTATCACAAAGCTTTTCTCCTTTTTTAGATTGAAGTAATTTGCCGTGCCATCATTACAAGCTGGCTGTCAATCTTATATGCTCAGGGGTAGGATACGGCAACAAGGTGTGATTGAAATGATCAAAAAGATTTATTTATTTTAGGAGATTATATTTTTATCAAAGTGGAAAACAAGACAGTAATAATTACAGGTGCATCATCGGGTATCGGCCTTGCCTGTGCGTGGGAGTTTGCCGCCAAAGGCGCCTCAGTTGTGCTGGCTGCAAGGAATTTTGAGAAGATTTCCGCTACTGCCGGGAAGATGAGAGAGAAGGGGTACCGGGCGCTGGCAGTCAGAACTGACGTATCGGCCGAAGCCGATTGCAAAGCCATGGTTGAAGCAGCCTGTAATGAATACGGCACTATCGATGTGCTTGTAAACAATGCGGGACTCTCAATGAGAGCGCTTTTTGGAAATACAGACCTTAAGGTCCTGAAACAATTGATGGACGTCAATTTCTGGGGGTCGGTATACTGTACCAAATATGCCCTCCCGTACCTTCTGGAAGCAAGAGGGTCGGTGGCCGGCATCTCTTCGATAGCGGGGTACCAGGGCCTGCCGGGAAGAACCGGTTATTCCGCATCCAAGTTTGCAATGCATGGTTTCCTGGAAGCTTTGCGGATTGAGTATATGGACAGGGGGCTGCACGTGTTGATCGCTGCACCGGGGTTCACCTCCTCAAACATCAGGAAGACGGCACTTTCAGGCGACGGATCCGCACAGGGTGAATCTCCCCGGGCAGAGGAGAGGATGATGAGTGCCGAAGAGGTTGCGCGGAAAATTGTAAAATCCGTTATCAAAAGGAGGCGGACACTGAATTTGACAACCCAGGGAAGACTTACGGTATTGCTGAAAAAGTTTGCTCCTTCGGTACTTGACCGGATGGTTTACAACCACCTGGCAAAGGAGCCCGATTCACCCATTAAAAAATAATTTGCCATGAATTGTCATGAAACCCGCATCAGCCTTCGGCAGACAAAATAACATAAACAAACCATGCGGGTTCCATACGTTCAAGGCACTGAATACCGATAGTATGCTAAACATAATTCACTTCTTATTAATTTGATTAACATGATTTGCACGTATGAAACACAGGTGCGCGTAAGATATGGCGAGACAGATGCCATGGGCGTTGTCTATTATGGAATTTATCCGCTTTACTATGAAACAGGAAGGACCGAAATGATGCGTCATCTCGGGTTTACATACAGGAAGATGGAGGAGATGGGCATTGTAATGCCCGTCATTTCAATGGAGTGCCGGTACCGTAAACCAGCCAGGTATGATGACCTGCTGACCGTCCGGACCATAGTGCGCGAAATGCCCCGGACAAGGATAGTGTTCGACTACCTGATCCATAATGAAGCCGGTGAACTGGTCAACGAAGGAAGCACCACCCTGGTCTTCATTGACAGGGAAAGGGAGAGGCCCGTCAGGATACCTGAATTCCTTGTAAAGGTGCTTGAGGGCTGCTTCAGTTGATAAACTTCAATCGCGATAAATAGAGTTAAGTATTGCAGATCACCTTACAATATGCCAGGCCTGTAAAAACCAAATATATTCAGCAAGCAATAATTTTTTTATTGCTGCTGTAATGAAAGGTAATTATGTTCGTCTTCATTCTGAAAGGGTCGACCGGCAAACGTTGTTTAGCGCTTCCGGCCACAAGAAAATCAGAAATTGAATATTAAAAACTAAATTAAAAAGAGATGAAGAAGACGGCAATTATACTCGTAATGGCCATAATGCCCCTGGCAATGGCCGCACAACAGGATGTGCCCGAGCGGATATTTCAGAAATATTCCGGCATACCTGGCATAACAAGCGTGCAGATCTCACCCGGAATGTTCAATCTTATAGCCGGTATGGATCCTGATGACCATGACCTTAAAAGCCTGGCATCGGCTGTAAGCTCAGTTCTTATTCTCCATGCACCAGAGGCTTTGGTGAAATCACACTCATTCAACCTCTACGATGAAGTGCTTCAGGACCTTATGGTTGAACAGTACGATGAGCTTATGCGGGTGAGCAGTGATGATCAGCAGGTCCTGATGCTTGCCAGCGAGGAGGGGGGATTGGTAAAGGAACTGATACTGCTGGTCGGAGGTGATGGCGATAACGCATTGATATGCATTAAAGGCAGCATTGACATGAATAAGATAGCGTCACTCTCTGGAATAAATGCACCCGGAATGCAGCATTTCATGCACCTCAATGATTAAAAATGTGCAGCAGCAGGTAATGGGCTGCAGGCTGCCGGACAATAAAAAATGTCACCTGCAATATGATTATTCAGCTACAGGTGCTTATTTTGTAAAACAACTCTCTTTTGTTCGATGCAGATGGATACAAACCGGTTTAAACAGGATATACTGCCTTTGAAGAACAAGCTGTACCGGTTTGCCTGCTCGATACTGAGCGACACTGATGAAGCACAGGATGCCGTACAGGAAGTGTTCATGAGACTATGGAACAACAGGAAAAAGCTTGAGGAACTCAATTCACCGGAGGCATTTGCAATGACCGTAACCAGGAACTACTGCCTCGACAGGATAAAAGCAAGAAGGACCGTATCCATTGAGCAGACGCAGAGTTTGAAACGGACTGAAACGGGAGATGAAGGCCCTGAAAGGATTGCCGAGATGAAAGATACTGCCAAATATCTGAGAAGACTGATGGAGGAACTCCCCGAACAGCAGAAAGCAGTCCTGCACATGCGTGATATTGAAGGTTACGGTTTTGAAGAGATAGGGGAGGTGCTCGATATGAATATTAATGCAATAAGGGTTAACCTCTCACGTGCCAGAAAAAAGATCAGGGAACTATATCTAAACACGGTTGAACATGGATATTGAAAGGATAAAAGCCATGCTGGCTGAATATTATGAAGGGAATACCGGAAGGGAGGAGGAGGACCTGCTGAAGCGGTTCTTCACTACTGAGGATGTACCCCCTGAGATGGAGGCTGACAGGATGCTGTTTATGTCGCTGGCAAATGCCTCTTCGGAAGGTATACCTGACAAGGATTTTGATGAAAAGGTGATGGCAGCCATTGGTGAAAATGAGCGCAAGAAGTTCCGGCCAGGAAAAAGCCGGATGCTCTATATGGTGTCAGGCATAGCTGCATCAATACTTCTGCTGGCAGGTAGTTACCTGCTGCTTTTCGACAGACAGGTGCAGGAGAGGATTACATATGATGTTTATTATACCGAGCAGGAGATGATACTGGCCTACGAAGAGGCCAAAAACGCGCTGATCATGGTCTCTTCGGTTATGAATACCGGAACAGAAGAGCTAAGGCCGCTCACAAAAATTTCAGATGCAACACGTGAGCTTGAGTCAATGCACAGGTTTCACCAGGGTGCGACCGAATTAAGAGCGTTGACACTGTTTGAAGAGACCGTATCAGGCCTGCGGAAGTCCGCTATAGATAGTGAAATCAAATCTGAATAACCAAAAAACAACAATAATATGAGAACTACAGTGATTTTAGCGACAATTATGCTGATGCCGTTCTGCCTTTTCGCACAGGGCAGTCCGGTAGACCGGCTGTTTGAAAAATATTCGGGACGCGAGGGGTACACCTCCGTCTATATTTCGCGCCATATGTTCAGGCTGTTTGCAAATCTTGAGCCTGAGAACAAGGAATTTGAAGAGGTATTCGGGAAGCTCACCGGGATAAGGATCCTTGCATCCGACCAGAAGTCACCCGCAGGTGTTAATTTTTTCAATGAAATAATGGCTGACCTGCCTGCCGGCGAATACGAGGAGCTGATGGTCGTCAGGGAGCGTGACCAGGACTTTAAATTCCTGATAAAAGAGAAGAATGGCCTTATAAGCGAACTGCTTATGGTTGCTGGAGGAGCCACCAACAATGCGCTGATCAGCATCCAGGGCAATATTGACCTGAACACTATAGCCCGGATATCAAAATCGATGAATCTCGAGGGACTTGATGCCCTTCAAAAAATTGAATAACCTCCTGTAAAATTATAATTATACCTTTGCAAGGGTTTGCCATGGGCAGGCTCCTGGCATATAAACAGAAACTGATGAACACAGTCACAAGAACATTACTGGCCGCAGCAACCTCGGTTATGATCCTTTTCCCTGCCTGCACCAGTGAGCCAAAGTCTTTCGAGGATGAGGTAAGGCACCTTTACCAGGATAACAGGGGGTTCTTTTACCTGAAGATACCCCCGGCCCTGCTGACGCTGGCTCTAAGCGTGGCAGACGACCCCGGAATGAACCGCTTTTTTGGCGATGCCAGGCAGGTCGGGTTGATATCATTCGGCGAAGGCATACCTGCATCAGAAAGCAAAGAGATTATCAGAAATCTGGAAGAAATGCTGACCAGGTACCAATACGAGGAGCTTATCAGGATATCTGACAGTGGCAGGCTGATAAATATGAGAATGAAGGAAAACAGTGGCAGGGTAACCGATCTTGTGACCATAATTTCGGAAACTGATGGTCAGTTAATGGCGATAACCCTTTCGGGGGATATTGATATCGAGCAGATTGTTATGATGGCGGCCGATTTTGATTTCGGCCAGCTTATGGAACTCCGGGCAATGGGAGGGAGGCGGTGAAGCCTAAATTCCTGATTTAAGTTCAATGACGGTTATTTCGGGAGGCATGCCGATGCGGCCCGGAAAAGCCACATAGCCAAGCCCCCTGTTCACATAAAGGAACTGACCGTTCTCCACGTAAAGGCCGCCCCATCGGGGATACCTCATCCTGCTGGGACTCCAGCGAAAAACAGCAGTTTCAATGCCCACCTGCATTCCATGAGTGTGGCCCGACAAAGTAAGATCAACATTGCTTTTTCCAAGCACCCTGGCATCCCAGTGTGTCGGATCATGCGAAAGGAGTATTACGAAAGGATAACCGCAGGTACCATCAAGAGCCTCTTCTAGGTCTCCGTACCGGGGAAAAGGCGGCTCACCCCAGTTTTCTACCCCAGCCAGCACAATGGTATCGTTGTTGATCACCAATGGTTCCCATTCATTCATAAGCAGCCTCCAGCCCATCTTCTCCTGTGCGGCGAACATATCCTTCATATTGGCTTTCTTTTGAGCCTCCGACTCCCACTGAAAATAGTCGCCGTAATCATGGTTCCCAAGAACGCTGTAAACACCATGGGGGGCGTTTAATTGGCCGAGAATGCCGGTAAACCCCTCAAGTTCGGCGGTAAAGTTGTTGACCAGGTCGCCGGTGAACACTATCACATCGGCCTGCTGCCTGTTGATGATCTCAACCGCCTGCCTGACCCGGTTCGGATATCCATGGAAACTGCCGATATGCAGATCTGAAATATGGACAATACGGTACCCGTCAAAGGAGACCGGAATGCCCGGCGAACGTATCTCTGTCTCGCTTACGCGGAAGTCAAAGCGGCCGACAGCCACACCGTAAATAATGGCCAGGAACGGCAGGATGGCAATTATGATACCCGCACGGCTCAGGAATTTCCTTCGTGGCGCGTTTACTTCCCCGGAAGGGAATTTCCCTTCTTTGAAGTATAATTTAACCAGGCCTGCGATCTTCTCAAGCAGCAATATCAAATCTTCCAGGAGATGGAAAGCGGTAAACACCAGCTTCGGAATATAAAACAGTAGGGTATAGGCCACGATGTAGTAGTACCTGTTGAAAACGGCAGGAGATGGGTCGGCCGGTCGACTGTAAACTGCATGGATCACAGCCAGAAACAGAATTACCGGCACTAGCCAGTAAAGCACCCGGAACACTGTTTTCACCAAACCGGATGAGGGCATGTCGAAAACTACCTTGAGACCCTTATAGGCATAGAGATCAACGAGAAGTACAAAAAGTGCAAAAACCAGTACGGGAAACATTCAACCAGAATAAATAATCGCTATTAAAACAGACAACCCGGCATTTTGTTGTTTACCATCAAAAAAAGAGGTGCGCCTTGCACCTCTTTTTGTAAAAACACCGTAACCGGTAAATAAGCCTTACCTGAATCATTAAAATGCTTCAGGCTGCGGCATGGTCATTTCAAATCCTTTTTGGCCAGGTAGAAATCAACCATTTCGTAGTTACTTTTCATCCTCTCTTCCATGTCATCAACAGTTTTTGGAGGAGGGACTATTGCCTTGTCACCCGGCTGCCAATCAATAGGAAGTGCCACCTTATGCTTATGAGCAGTCTGCAGGGCCTTAAGGGCTCGTATTATCTCATCCATGCTGCGGCCGATATTTAGTGGGTAATACATTATTAAACGCACAATACCCTCTGGATCAATTATAAATACGGCGCGAACAGCCGCAGTCTCACTCTCTCCTGGTTGAAGCATGCCATAAAGCTTTGACACCTTCATGTCAATATCGGCAATTATGGGAAATTTCATTAGTATACCCAACTTCTCCTTAACATTGTTCACCCATGCGATATGTGAGTGAATGCTGTCAATGCTCAGCCCCATAAGCTTGGTGTTCATGGCTTTAAATTCATCTTCCCGCAGGGCAAACGCCGACATCTCTGTGGTGCATACCGGTGTGAAATCTGCAGGGTGTGAAAAGAGTATCACCCAGCTTCCTTTGTTGTACTCAGAGAATTTAAGGGGCCCAACTGTTGTCATCGAATTGAAATCCGGCGCAAAATCGCCAATTCTCGGCATTACATTTACTGTTTCCTGTTCTTGTTCCATAACTGTCTTTTTGTGATTATTAGGTTAAACATATTCTACCACCAGCAGATCTGGTCTGAACAATAGTTACACCATTGTTAATAAAATAACAAAGAAAAAACCGAATTGTTCAAACCTCAGAAGAATAACAACAACATAAATTATATTCCTATGAAGGCCAGCAAAATAAGTAGTTACTGGGATTTTATTCCTGCAGGAGGAAGGTCAGCAGGGATCACCGCATACTAATAAAATACATCCCAGAATTTTATGTCAATGGGTGAGATGATCCCCATTTTTTCAATGTCTTCGGGGGAGGTAACCGATTCAACATATTCATTGGCTGCATCAATTGATTCTATGCTCATCAGCACCATAATGCGGTTTGAGTTATCAAACTCCCTGAAGATATTTTCGACCCGCAACCCGGCCTGGATGCGTTTTGGCTCATTCTCACCGAACGCCTTATACCATTTCTTGAAATCCGTTACTTTATATGTAGCTATAAGATAGATCATTATACAAAATCAACCTTTAAATAAAATATACATCAATATTAGGTTATTTGTTTAAATTTAAAAACTTTCATCTGTATTTTTATCATATTGAACAATGTTACAACGCCTCTTTGGCTCAGCCGGCCAGACCAGCAGTTTCTTAAACAACATAACGCGGGTCCGGGTCCGGGGAGCGGCTCAGCTTTTCATCCGGCAAGACCACTTAACAGGCCCTTCTATTTGAATCCATAGTGAGGCCCGAGTCCGTGGCGTCATTTGGTTATTTGCAATAAAGAATTAATTTTGGTGCAGAATGCGGGAGTAGCTCAGTGGTAGAGCATCAGCTTCCCAAGCTGAGGGTCGCGGGTTCGATCCCCGTTTCCCGCTCTGAAAAACAGGAACTTGCAGGCTTATTTTGCAGGTTCCTTTTTATTCTTAAAGCGGTTCATTCCCCCTGCCATCCGGGCCGGCAAGAGCAAGTACCAAGTGATACTTCGGGACTCTGCCCCGGGGTTGTGTACTTGCTCATAATTATATCAGGCTTACAATGTTCTTGTTGCCATAATTCTGTACGACTACCCTAAGGTTCCTGGTCATACAAGATGAAGCGGGCGGCATACCGTATTCTTGCTGCAGCAACCCATATTAATGACCGGTGATCTGCATCACCTGTCCTCACGGTGTCATATCACCATCAAAACGACAACTGTTACCTCATATCAACGTAAAAATTGATAGAAACCAATCCTACTGACATGAGAACTTCAATATTGTCAATCATAATCGCCTGTTTACTGCTGCCTTCATTGAAGGCCGGTCAGTTCTACAATTGTTCGGAATACAAGATCATCGGTTTATCCATGTATCACTTTACCTCCGGCAGCGGCTATGACCAGAGCTTAAGCTTTAACGCAAGCATAGAAAAGGACAGAAAACACCTAGAAGGGGGACTGATAATGCAGCTCGGATCAGGCCGGATCTCAGGAGGAGAGGTGATTTACAGGCAATACCTGTCGCCGGTATACAAAAGTTACGGCCAAAATCAGAATTTCAGGTTTTATCTCCAGCTCAATCTGATCTTCCGTGAACACCTTTTGATCAGTGATCCCGGCTCGATTCCGGTTGCAATGCATCAGGAGGCTTTTCAGGGCAGAAAAGTTCCCACATTTGAGCAATATGCCGGAGCCGGCGCTATGGTCAGGATACATAACAATCTCTTTGTTAATGCCAGCCTGGGTTATGGCCTCATAATGGGCTCTGCGGATAACTACCAGGTTGAATCCTCCGGCCCTGTCTCCTACAAAAGGTATGACCACGGTATGTCGGCAAAATTTGGACTGGGTTACTTCTTCAAGAGATAATCGTATATGAGTCAGGGCCCGGTTTTTTCGAAAACAGCAACAAGGCTGTCCCTTAGCTGTGGCAGGGCAGTAAGAGGGGCAGCAATAAGCCTTTTAAAGCTGCCGGAATTATAAAAATTAACCGGATAACAATCCCTTACTTCAAGGCTGGCAGCAACTCCAATTTCCTTTAGTTCCCTTTTTGTATATTCCCTGTAATGCCCCGGGTTGCCTTTGTAGTATCTTATCCTTTCAAATGGATTGCCCCCGGAAAGCATTGTAATCCTGTTCCTGAGCGAAACAGCATTTGGAGTTGTTACAATTATGATGCCTCCCGGTTTAAGCATACAGGAGAGCATCAGAAGACTTAATTCCGGTGCCGTATAAAGATGCTCTATTGTATCGCCATACACTATCAGGTCAAAATGGTCAGGGTAATCCGGATATATTTCTGTATTTGC
>REEN01000068.1 GCA_007695015.1 Marinilabiliales bacterium | reverse complement strand
GGGTCTGTGGCCACGGTAGAACACGGGAGCCGTGGGTCCGTGGCCGCGGGAGAACACGAAAGCCGGCCGGAATGAATGGGCAGGTATTACATACAAAGGGTGCGCCGGAATTCCGGCACACCCTTTGTCAATTCCTTCCGGATCTTACTGTTAAAGGCTGTTCACGTGATTTTGCAGTCCTGACTTCAGGTTAGAAGCCTTGTTCTTGTGAATAATGCTTCTTTTTGCAAGTTTGTCCAGCATAGCTGCAACGCCGGGAAACAATTCGGCAGCCTTATCCTTATCCTTCAACCCACGCAATTTCCTTACCGCATTACGGGTGGTTCGTGCGTAATAACGGTTTTCCAGTTTTTTCTTCAGGCTCTGCCTCGCTCTTTTAGCTGCTGACTGATGATTTGCCATTCTGTTCAGTAAGATAGTTAATTGTTCTTATTTCGCAGTCCGTAGGGGAATCGAACCCCTGTTACCAGGATGAAAACCTGGCGTCCTAACCCCTAGACGAACGGACCGTATTTTAATTCGGACTGCAAAGATAGGATTTTTTTCTTTTCACCAAAAAATTTTTTCAAAAAACATACCTGCCCGTTATACCGGCCTGGAATATATTAAGCGAAAAATGGCCGATCAGATTCACTGAGGGCATGACATGAAACCCAAAGGTAAAGGGATAGTCCCCGAAAGTCGATTCCATCCCGGCGGCAAGTCCGATACCTACAGGTATAACGTGACCCGAACCCTCATAGAAAGGGGCTGTATTGTCCCACCGGCCTGCCTGAATACCTGCTCCCAGGTACCAATGCGTGTTTCTCAGCTTTGGGTCTGACATCTTAAAATGATGCTGATAATGAGCCGATGCGGTAACTCCGCTCCAGCTCGTAGCTATTATCCCCTCAAAAGCATCACGCTCAGAAAAGAACATTTTAATGGTCGCCCCTGCCGGGTTACCAAGAAGGACGCCGAAACCGGTGCCGTACAACTGGCCGCTTGCGGGTGCAAGTGTCAAAAACATCAGGGTGACGATAATAATATGGGACCTGTATCTTTTCAAAATCCGAACCTGTAATATATGTAAAAATCAAATCCAAGTGTGCTTTTTCTGTCTCCTGCACCAAATCCGGGTATGAACACATCGGACATGTGACTGTCGCCCCGGTCAAAAAGAAGCACCTTGCCCCGGAGGTTCCAGCCAAGAAATAAATTCCTCGAAAGCTCTGCCTTGATCACCAGCACCACCTCGGCCCATTGCCTGAAAGATAGTCCGCTGTCAATCACTCCTGAATAGTCACCCCAGTACTCCTGTTCAACGAAGATATCTGAGGCAGATCTGTCTCTTACAGAAAAGCCAAGCCTTGCCCCGGCACCAATAATATCGTTATTATACTGGTAAAAACTCCTGTCGCCGCCAATCCGCAAAAACAACCCCTTCTCCTCCAACCGGTATGAAGGTTCATCCAGATTACGAACCGAATAACCTGCTTCTGCTACTCCAAAGTACCCGGGCCCAACCTTAAAGTCCCCCACCAGTTCAGCGCCATAGATATCAGGAACGACAAACTGCCATAGCGGCAGGGAAAGATTCAGACCCAGCCGAAGTCCGTCATAGGACCAATCATCCTCAACCCCGACGGCAGGATCATCAGGCACCTGACCGTTACCCGCCGGTCCTGAAAGCATGAGCAGGAGGACACTAATGGTAAATCCTGATATTCGTATCATCAAAGCTGGTAATTTTCGGGGTAACGATAACCACCGAGTCAATCCTGTTAGTTGTAAAAAGTGCACCTGTAAGCTCAAAATTCAAAATAAACCCGCACTCCGGTGAAAGAAACCATGGAACAACCTCATAGCTGAACATTATGGTATCAGCACCCTCGTCAAAAACAAATATGAAGCCTGTCTCCTCAGCCATCCCGTTCATTGGGAGTGTTACAGACCTGATGTTGGCCCTGTTCGAATACAGAAGGCTGTCTTCCCTGCCAACTCCCTTTAGTCCGGATAGGTTTACACCCGCTTCAACCACAGTTCCGTCAATCACCGTATAAAAGTCAACCCCTGCCAGGGACTTTGGTTTATATATACACTCCTCCCTGCAGGCATTAAGCAATACCGTCAACAATAATATGATACCTATGACCGATACTCTGACCATCAGAAACTTTTTAACATGCAACCATCATGCCGGTACCGCCCGGGCCCTTGCTCTCAACTTCCTGTCCCATTCAATATAACCTGCGATCGCAAGTATAAGAAAAACCAGGTACTGAAAAGAGGTAAACACCAGCCCCTTGTAAAAATACAGAGGCACTGATATGAGGTTCCCGGCCATCCAGGCCGTCCAGTTATCTATTTTTTTGCGTGCCATCAGCCACATTGCCACGATAAAGATGGCCGTGGTAAGCGAATCCCACCATGGAACATCACTGTCAGTGAAATTCCTCAGTATGTAGCTAAGTAAAAAGAACAGCAGCACCCCCGACAAAATGCAGAAGATCTGTTCCGGAATGCTGCTTCTGGTAATTTTCAGCCTTTCACTACCGGGGTCCTTTCTGGTCCACATATACCAGCCATAAACACTCATAAGGAAATAGAAAAAATTGATTCCCATGTCTGCATAAAGTTTCGCAAAAAAGCATATGTAGACATATATAAGGACACTCACGATCCCGGTAGGGTACACCAGTATGTTCTCTTTTTTTGCAAACCAGACACTTAAAAGTCCGAATAAAACTGCCGTTATCTCAAGCCACGTGGTATTCAGTATGTTTTGCCAGAAAATCTCGAAGAAGGACATCGACCCGATAATTAAAAATATGAGTGCAAAAGTACATTTTTTATTATATATTGTACTTTCAAAACCTGTTACCTATGGTTACCGCGGTAATTATTGACGATGAAAAACATGCCAGGCTTACCCTCAGGCAGCTTATCAGGTCATTCCTCAGTGAAAGGCTGATGGTCGTTGATACGGCATCATCGGTTGCCGAGGGCGTGAAATCAATCAAAAAGCATGAACCTGATATTGTGTTCCTTGATATTGAGATGCCGGTACAAAACGGATTTTCACTTTTCAGCCACTTTGATGAGATCCATTTCCGGGTTGTATTCTGTACCGCTTATGAGCAATACGCAATTGATGCAATCAGGGTAGCTGCCTTTGATTACCTCCTGAAGCCGGTAAGCCAGGATGATCTCATGGCATTTATGGACCGCTATGACAATTTCAGGGTGTCGCCACTGGCGAACAGGACAAGGATTAACACTCTGATAAGCAACCTGTCCGGCGATGGCACACACTTCAACAGTATCGCATTGCCCACTAAAGACGGTTACCAGATGGAAAAGGTTGTCGATATTGTCTATTGCAGGGCAAGGGAATCATATTGCGAGGTCCATGTAAAGGGGCAGATCAGTTACTTTGTCTCAAGAACCCTTAAGCAGATGGAGGAGATACTGCCGCCGGAACTGTTTTTCAGAATTCATAAATCGTTTCTGGTCAACCTGAACTACGTGAAAATATACAGGAAGCCGGAAAACTACATAATATTGCACAACGGCCAACAACTTGAGGTTGCACACCGGCGAAGCGACGAATTTCTCAGGCGTCTGACCAGGCGTTCTTAAAGGGAGCCGGCGCGTATCATGAACGGATGTCGGGCAGGTATCATGAACGGATGGCGGCAGGTATCAACCGGACTGCCACTAATATTTTTCAAAGATGTTTTTATAATGGCAGGGCCTATCAGTCTAAAAAACCCAAACGAGCTGTCAACACCGGCAAACCTGGAACCGGTCAAAAGGCTCAACAAATGTGGCCTGCCGTTCACCCTGCTATGGCTGGCAGCTATCCTCTCACTCTTCCCCGGCAGGTTGCCGGCTCAGCAATATTCATTCAGTCACATAGACATGAATGCAGGCCTGCCGAGTAACTCTATACATGATATTATAAGAGACTCGCGGGGTTTTTACTGGATCGGGACCGATGCCGGTCTGGCCAGGTGGTACGGCAACCAGATCAAAACCTATGGCCTGGAGAACGGATTACCGGGCCTTACGGTCAAAGCTGTAGCAGAAAACAAAGATGGCAACCTGTGGCTGGGAATTCAGGGTGAGGGGATTGTAGCTTTTGACGGCAGGAATTTTAAAACTGTAATACCTTACGATTCTCTGCCGGGCAATCTGATTACAAGGTTCAGCTATATGGCGGACAGGGACATGCTGTTTATCGGAACCAGCAATGGGTTTGCAACGTTAAGCAACGGAGAGTACAAGGCCTATGGATCATTGCACCCCGATACTGGTACAGGGGTTATAATTCTCAGCTTTCTCGAGGCAGGGTCTTTTGTTTACGTGATCACGGCAGCCAACGGCTTGTACAGGTACTATCCCGGCAGGGATGAGCCCCTGGTCCATGTACCGTTCTACCATGGCTACACCAGGCTCTCACATGCCGGGATCACCGTTGCGGGCGACACGATCTGGTCGCCTGCAAACAGAGAGGTCATTATGAGAACGGGGCCTGAAGGAACCGGTGCATATGGTCCCCTGGCCGATGTTATGGATATTGCCGAAGACCAGGCGGGTAATATATACCTCGCCACCATAAGCACGCCTTTTAGCGATCAGGGAGGGGCCTACATGATAACCGGCGACTCACTGCGGTCACTGAACAAAATGTACGGACTGACTGCAGAGTCGGTCAGCCGGGTAATTTACGATCAGTCTGACAATTTAATTGTCATATCAGACAGGCGACAGGGACTGTTTATTCTTTTTCCGCCTGTAATTGAGAACGGAGCAGCAGGGCTGCCTCCCCCGGGTGATCTCACCGTACGGTCATTTGCCTCTACTGATGACGGGGCCTTCTGGATACTTGACGACCAGAACCTTTGGTTCAGGGAACCGGGCAAAGGATTCACAATGTATGACAAAACGAACCTTGAGAATATTTATCGCGAATACCTGGAAGAAGAGTTCCCTTCCCGGTATTCATATATGCTCGATCCTGAAGGCTCTTACAAAAAATACGCTTATCTCCGGTTATCAGGGGCATATAAATTCAGGAACCCTTATTATGAAATCCAAAACGGCGAGAAGCTGATTTTCCCTGACGGAGCGTTTTACAGTCCCGCTGAATATGAATACCTGAAGGCCCGCTGTATAAATCCGTTACTGGGACTTGCACCGGGAAGTGACAACAGCCTCTGGATCTCAACCAATGCAGGCTACTTCAGGGTAGATGAAACCGGCGACATCTTCTATTTCAATGTCCGTTATCCAGGTACTGGTAATGTCTTAGTTCAGGATGACAGCCTGCTGCTTGCAGCTTACACATCAACCCTTTATTCATACCGGCCTGAATCACCATCACTTCCGGTTCATGTTACCAGGATACCTGAAAATGTAAATATTGCAAGCATGATTGTGTCAAACGGGAACCTTCTCCTCGGGTGCCGCAACCATGGCCTGATCCTGATCAGTGGCAATGATGTTTCCTTCCTGAGCAATGATAACGGCGGACTGATCACCCCGGTAACGGCGTTAAGCACCTGCAGTAACGGAAACATACTGGCAGGCAGCAGCAACGGCAGGATCCAGGTCCTGAGGCATGAAGATGATACCATCCATATACTGCATGATATCAGTCCTCAAGGAAACATAACCGGAACGCGGATCTTCTGGATCGAGGCAGATGGCCGGGGTTATATCTGGGCGGGAACCAACAGGGGCATTAACCGTATCAGGCCCGGGATCGACGAACAGGAGAATGCCGTCAATGCAGGGTTTTTCGGCATGGATCACGGTGTGCTTGATCCGGCGGTAACAAGCTCATCTGTATGCAGCAACGGCTATATATGGCTGGGGGGAAGGGGACTACTGGCCAGAATTGACACTGACAAGGCATTCGGACTTAAACCTTCGCCAAGAGATGTCATTATCGACCGTATTGATATTGATTATGGTGAAACCGACTGGCATATCAGGGGCCCGGCTGACAACTGGACCGGTGTTCCGGCCGGTAATCTGAGGCTGAAGCATAGCTCCAACAACCTGGGTTTCCATTTCAGCACAATCAACATCGGAGATGCGCAGAACACCCTTTACCGTTACCGGCTGACCGGACTTAATGACCAGTGGTCAAATTTTGACGACAACAGGCATGTAATATTCCCAAATCTCCGGCCGGGAAAGTATATGCTTAAAGTCGAGGCACAACTGGCACAGAACAGTAAAAGCAGGGGAACAACTCACTTCGGTTTCCGGATATTGCCACCCTGGTGGCAGACATGGTGGTTCTATACCCTTGCAGGAACAGCGCTGCTTGGGCTTTTCTGGCTCATCCTGATCTTAAGAATAAGATTTGTCAAAAAACATGCCGGACTGAAACTAAACCAGGAACGGGAAATTTCTGAGCTAAGGATAAGAGCCCTGCAGGCCCAGATGAACCCCCACTTTACTTTCAATGCCATAAACTCAATACAGTATTACATCCTGAACAAGGAAAAAGACTCAGCATTATTGTTCATATCATATTTCTCAAAGCTTATCAGGCAGACCATGGAGTTTGCGTCAAGATCTTCCGTAAGCATAAAAGAGGAGATCGCTTTCATCGAGAACTATCTCAACCTGGAGAAGATGAGGTTTGAGGACAGTTTCGATTATAAGATCACGGCTGGCCCCATAAAGGAAAGCCACAAATACCGGATACCCCCGATGATGATACAACCGTTTGTTGAAAATGCGGTTCTGCACGGGATGCTGCACCTGAAAAAAAATGGATTTATAACTGTTGTATTTTCGGCAACAGCAGATAACCTGATCAAATGTACGGTTGAAGACAATGGAGTGGGCCGCAAAAAGTCGTCAGAAATAAATACCGGCAACAAAGACAAGCACAGGAGCATAGGACTTGACATTACCAGCCGGCGCCTGCATCTCATGAATGACCCGGGTTTCAACGATTTCAGGGTTGAGATAGCCGACCTGCACTCCGGCGAAGAGACACCGGCAGGTACCAGGGTCAATATTTACCTGCCCCGGGTAACTGATGATGCCACCTTTGACGAAGATGACTGGGAGTGATCGGACGCTGAACCCCTTTTTTTAAACGTTAATCAAATAATAACTGACGTTAAATAAGTTGCCTGCTTACATTCCACCTGATTCACTATATTTACGCCGGGTGCAATTCAATTTTTTTCATACGGGATAAATGAGATATTGATATCAAACCTAAAAGTTTTTGCATGAAACTTGTAAGGTACATTTATCCCACCGATGGCAATATCCGCATCGAAGAGGCAAGGATTACGGGAGTTCCCGGCAAAAAGATCATCTGCAACAGGATAGAAATATTCAATGTGCACGGAAATCTGGTCTGGGTAATCAGGGAGCTTAAGAACCTTAAGTTACTTAAGCTCCAGAGCGGATTTTACCTGGTAAAGGAAAAGGATATCAACGGCCGGGTATTAAATAGCCGCAAGGTGATTTTTTAACCTCCGCTGAAAACACTATCCCCCAGGCTAATCCCTCAGGCAATGGAATCTGTCCGGCTTAACAACACAACAATCCTGGTAATTGAAGACAATCTTGTGTGCCAGGCGCTGATAAGGGCATTTCTCCGTGGAACAGGCGCAAACCTGGTAATGGCCGGCAGCGGAGATGAGGCAAGGAAAGTCCTTGGTAAAAGCCCTATCGATGTGGTTTTAACAGACATGAGGCTCCCCGACACAAGCGGCATGGAGCTTCTTAAGGAAATAAAAGAACACAACCCGGAGATCCCGGTTATTGTGCAGACAGCTGCAAGCATTGATTTTTCAGAAGAAGAATGCCTGAAAGCCGGTTGCGACGGATATATCACAAAACCCTATACAAGATCCCAGTTTCTCGATACTATTACCTGTGCGCTTGGAAATAAAGGCGGGCCACCAGGAATGTCCGCGTCACCCCCATCACGTTGACAGACCTGTTCGTGAACACCCCCGTCAGGAAGACAAACCTGTACATGAGCGCCCCCATCACGTTGACAGACCTGTTCGTGAACACCCCCGTCAGGTTGACAAACCTGTAATCTCCTGTATCAGGGCAGAAACCGGCATATTGTTGAAATTTCCCGAGCTCATCATAAGCAGGTTTTTATCCTTCCAGCCGACAGACAATAATTCCTCTGCCAGTCGCCGGGAGTCGGTGAACACCCTGACCCTTTCATTACCAAAGGCCCTTTTCACTTCATCCTCACTGAGGTCCGGAAGCCTTTTCAGCTTTAATGTATGGGGGTTGAAATATACAAATGGTATGTCTGCGGCGTCAAGTGTCCCTTTGTAATGTTCAAGGAAATTCCTGTTAAGGCTTGAAAAGGTATGCAGCTCAATGCATGCGGCAAGTTTTCTGCCGGGAAACTGTTCGCTCACTGCCTCGACGGTCGCCTTCAGCTTTGAGGGGGAGTGTGCAAAATCCCGGTAGACTGCCATCGATCCGGTATGCGCAAGAAGCTCGAGCCTGTTCGCTGCCCCCGGGAATGAACCTATAGCCTCATAAAACTGTTCATCACCTATACCCAGCTCGCGGCACAACATCCTTGCACCCTCTATATTCATCAGGTTGTGCCTGCCGAACACCTTCAGCGGCACACCTGTGCCCCCGTTAAGCAGCCACGTTACCCCGTTTCTTATTTCATGTTTAGGCAGACCGTAACTTACCGTTCTGACAGTTCCTTCATATTTTTCAGCCAGGCGCATGACCCCGGCATCTTCCCGGCAGTAAACAAGGCATCCCCCCGGCTCGATCAGCTGGATAAACCTGTCAAACTCTGCCACGTACCCTTCCCAGGTGGGAAAAACATTTATATGATCCCATGCAATCCCGCTCAGCAAAGCAAGGTGGGGACGGTAAACGTGAAACTTGGGGCGCCTGTCCAGTGCCGAAGTAAGGTATTCATCTCCTTCAAAAACCATGACCTCAGCCTCATCGGTAAGCCTTACCATAACATCAAACCCATCCAGCCTGGCCCCAACCATAAAGTCAGTGTCATGACCGCACTGTTTAAGCACGTGAAGAACCATGGCGGTTATTGTGGTCTTTCCGTGGCTGCCCCCGATTACAACCCGTTTTTTGTTAAGCGCATGTTTGTAAAGATATTCAGGGAAAGAATATATATTCAGTCCCAGTTCCCCGGCCCTGCGAAGCTCAGGATTATCGGCCCTGGCATGCATGCCCAGTATAACCGCATCTATACCATCATCAAGCCTTTCAGGGAACCATCCCTCCCTTTCGGGCAGCAGCCCCTTTTCAGCAAGCCTGGAGCGGGAAGGCTCAAATATTTCATCATCCGACCCTGTTACCTTATAACCCTTACCGTGAAGTGCCAGGGCCAGGTTGTGCATGGCACTTCCTCCGATTGATATAAAGTGAATACGCATAAGTTAAAAGTATTTCAAATAATCGCATATTAATAAGTCAATTCTGACAAAGCTATCAGGGTAAAAGGGGCTTTGTTAATCAACCGGCATCAGCACAGAAAAACTACTGCCAGAACACGATCAGGTACCGGAAGCAAAAAACGAACAGGGCCAGGGAGAGAAAAGCATCAGTCATGATAATGGCCCTTAGCCTCCCGCCACCGGTATTTTCCGGCCCGGGATCAGGCTTTCCGGTATCCGCCGGTATGCCAAGTCCGGCAACATTGCGGGCATTAGCGCCCACGATACTTCCATGGCCGGCAGCGGGCTTCCCCGCATCCGGCCGGGTAACGGGACCGCTGCCCCTGTAGTACAGGTAACCAAAAAAGGCCCGCATAAAAAGCTGAATAACAAAAAACCCGAAAATCAGCGGCCCGTTCCTGTTCAGCATGGCAGCGCTGGTATAATTTCCCCTGGCCATCTCCGCAAAGCTGCGCGTCAAACCGCAGGTGCTGCATTCACCGCCGTGAGTGGTAACATGAACGCACTCTACCGGCGCCACACCACCGGGATGGCCTGCCAGCACAGGATATAGCAGGAAAACTATTATCGCCACGCCGGTAAGCACGTTGATCACCAGGTAAGGTGACCTGGCTTCTGAAAAGATTGTGATATGCATTTGACCTTTTGCTCAGATATTGCCACCGGGTGATTACGGATCCTCCGTTTCGGTGGGTTCTTCTCCTTCCAGCCTCTCCAGCTCCTCTATCATCTCCTCGCTGTCAAACCTGATCGTATCGTCGGGAACAGTGTCAGGGTCAATCCCCTCCTCTATCTCCTCAAGGGCCCTTCTAATGTTCTCCCTTATCTCGTTGCCAATATCATCGGCCCTGATCCCGGGCAGTTCCCTCCCGATCCGTTCCAGTCCACGCGTCGCCCTCCTGACGGTTACAAGCTGCCAGGCGGCGATCGAGGTACCGATAATGGCAATCACCAGTGCTGCAATGATCAGTCCCTGCGGCGCATTTGCACTGCTGGCCTGTGCAAGTCCGATAACAGCAAAAATCAGCGCGACGATGCCGGGTATTAAGGCGTACATCCCGATACAGGGAATAAAGGAGAGTATCAGCGCAATAATCCCGATCACGAAACCGGCTACGCCGAAACCCTGCCCGGCACCTGAGCTCATCTTTTGATCCATGGCTTTAATTATTAGTTGATCAATTCATAACAGTTACTCCGGGTCATCCAGCAGTAGCTCCAAAATCTTCACCGCTGCTACAGAAACTGGTGTGCCGGGTCCGAATATGGCCATCACACCAGCTTTGTAGAGGAAGTCATAATCCTGCGCGGGAATCACACCACCGGCTATCACCATGATATCTTCCCTCCCAAGCTTCCTGAGTTCTTCGATCACCTGCGGCACGAGTGTCTTGTGCCCCGCGGCAAGGCTGGAAACTCCCAGAACATGTACATCGTTTTCAACTGCCTGTTTGGCAGCCTCAACGGGTGTCTGGAAAAGAGGCCCGATATCTACATCAAACCCGATATCAGCATAACCGGTGGCTACCACCTTGGCGCCCCTGTCATGCCCGTCCTGCCCCATCTTGGCTACCATTATCCTCGGTTGCCTGCCTTCGCGTGCAGCAAATTCGCTTACCAGCTTCCTGGCATTTTCAAAATTGTCATCCCTGCCCGATTCTGAAGAATAGACACCTGAAACAGATCGTATCACAGCTTTGTACCTCCCGGCTACTTTTTCGCAGGCATAAGAGATCTCGCCAAGTGTGGCCCTTTTGGCGGCCGCATCGACCGAGAGTTCAAGAAGGTTGCCGTTGCCCGAACGACATGCTTCGGTCAGCGCATCAAGCGCTTTATGCACTGCCTCCTGGTCTCTTTCTGCCTTTAATTGATTAAGTCGTCTTATCTGTGCCTCCCGCACAGCGGTATTGTCAACATCAAGTATCTCAAGTGGCTCCTCCTTGTCCAGCCTGTAGCGGTTAACGCCTACTATTATGTCGCGGCCGGAATCTATCCTCGCCTGTTTTCTTGCCGAGGCCTCCTCTATCCTCATCTTCGGGATGCCTGTCTCAATGGCTTTGGCCATCCCTCCAAGCTCCTCAACCTCGGTAATGCGTGCCCATGCCTTGTGGGCTATCTCATGGGTAAGCCTCTCAACGTAATATGACCCGCCCCACGGATCGACCGACCGGGTGACGAATGTCTCTTCCTGCAGGTATATCTGGGTGTTCCTGGCAATACGCGCCGAGAAATCGGTCGGCAACGCAATGGCCTCATCCAGGGCGTTGGTATGAAGCGACTGTGTGTGCCCAAGCACCGCGGCAAGGGCCTCTATACAGGTGCGTGATACATTGTTGTAGGGGTCCTGTTCGGTAAGGCTCCACCCTGAGGTCTGCGAGTGTGTCCGCAGGGCAAGCGATTTCGGGTTCTTCGGGTTGAACTGTTTGACGATCCTCGCCCACAGCATACGCGCCGCCCTCATTTTGGCAATCTCCATAAAGTGGTTCATCCCAATTCCCCAGAAAAATGAGAGCCTCGGTGCGAAACTGTCTATATCCATACCGGCATTTACACCGGCACGCAGGTATTCGAGTCCGTCAGCCAGCGTATAGGCAAGCTCTATATCGGCTGTGGCGCCCGCCTCCTGCATATGGTATCCCGATATGCTTATTGAATTGAACCGGGGCATATTTTTGGAGGTATACTCAAAAATATCGGCAATGATCCTCATTGAGAAGTCCGGCGGGTAAATGTAGGTATTTCGAACCATGAACTCCTTGAGGATATCATTCTGGATTGTGCCGGTAAGCTGGTCAAGTCTTGCGCCCTGTTCGAGTCCTGCAACTATGTAGAATGCCATAACGGGAAGTACGGCCCCGTTCATCGTCATCGATACAGACATCTGGTCGAGCGGTATTTGGTCGAACAGGATCTTCATGTCAAGAATTGAGTCGATGGCCACACCAGCCTTGCCAACATCGCCCATAACCCTTTCATGGTCTGAATCATACCCCCGGTGAGTGGCAAGGTCAAAGGCCACCGACAACCCCTTCTGCCCGGCCGCAAGGTTGCGGCGGTAAAAGGCATTCGATTCTTCGGCCGTGGAGAAACCGGCATACTGCCTGATGGTCCATGGCCTCATAACATACATTGTCGAGTAGGGCCCCCTCAGGAATGGCGGCATTCCGGCACCGTATCCCAGGTGCTCAAGCCCCTCCAGGTCCTTCTCCGTGTAAACGGGTTTGACGGGTATCTGTTCGGTTGTCATCCACTCACCGTTGCCTTTCACCTCTTTCGCTTCGGGTGATTTTGGGAGAGCTGACAATATGTCAATCTTACTGTAATCAGGCATTTTCTCTACTATTTGATTCCCAGGTCATGCTGGAACTGCTGCAGCGTTTCCAGTACATTTGACCTGATGTGAATAAAATACTTTAATCCTGCATCTTTGAGCATTTCGAGACTCTCTTTGGGATATCCGGCAACAACCAGGATTGCTTTCCCGTCGATTATACCCGCTATTTCGGGCACTATCTCCGGGTACTCCTCATCTGAGCTGCACACAACCACGATTGATGCACCGCTTTTAAGAGCGGCTTCAGCGCCTTCTTGCGGACTGCCAAACCCGGGATTGTTGGTTATCCTGAAACCAGCAGATCCAAAGAACCCCGACGAAAACTCGGCTCTTGCCTTACGCATTGCAAGGTTTCCGTAGGTAAGCAGGAACACTTCGGGGACTCCGCCGTGATGATTTTCTGTCCTGAACCTCAACTCCTCGAATGCCTTTGCACCGCGATAGAGCTTCAGTGGCTCTGCAAGGGGCCTGTCATCCACCTTCTGCTGTGGCCAGAAAGCGGCAGCCCCGTGCTTGCCTGACACCTTCTCAGCAGGGTCGGGATAACGGTTAGTTCCAAGCAGTGTATCCCTTCGCATTGCAATATAGTTGTCGCGTTTTGCTGCAGTTTCGCCGATCAGCTTACCAACCGTCCCTTTTATAAAGGCCTTTTCAATTCCGCCCTCAGCGTCAACCTGCAGAAACAGTTTCCATGCCTCCTCAATGAGTGATGAGGTGAGCGACTCGATATAATATGACCCGGCAGCGGGATCGGCCACCTTATCGAGGTAGGCCTCCTCCTTCATGACCAGTTGTGTATTCCTGGCTATCCTTGCCGGGAAGGGTGCGCCCTCATCACTGAATGCCTTGTCGTACGGATGCACCGTTAGCGAATCTGCCCCTCCCAAAACAGCAGCCATCGCCTCGGTTGTTGAGCGCAGCATGTTTACACAGGGGTCGTAAACCGTCTTGTTCCACATCGAAGTCACCGCATGGACAACGGTACCGGCGGCCGTTTCCGGCTCCAGATCCCATGCCTTCAGTAGCTGAGACCAAAGATACCTGGCTGCCCTGAACTTGGCGATCTCCATGAAATAGTTGCTGCCGGCTGCAAAGGTAAATCGTATCTTTTTGGCTGCCTGTGCCGCGGGGATGCCGGCTGATGTAAGCCTTTCCAGATAGGCTGCAGCCGATGCCATTGCAAATGCCAGCTCCTGTACGGCTGATCCGCCTGCGTTATGGAAAACCGATGCATCGACATTTAATGCCGTGAACCGGGGAATGCGCCCGGCATCATTGACCATTAGGGCAGCAAGCCTGAAAGCGTTCTCTTCCCCGTAAGGGTAATTACCGGTAATAAAAAGAGTTCCCAGCGGATCATACTCAACTGACCCGTGAAGGTCTGATACAGTGCCTCCCCTGGAGATGTTCTCCTTGTCAAGAATCTGAAGCAGGTCTTCCGGGGGCTGTGCCGACATGAAGTTGATCCCGGCCGAGGCCAGGCATATATTGTTGAGCAGTTGTGAAATATCCTTCGGAGTATACCGGGTGCCCGGCTCAAGGATGAAGCCGATCGAACCGGCGCCCTTCATCAGTGCATCAAGAGCCGCGATATTGGCATCCTGCGGGTTGTTTACAGGTATATCCTGCCGCACCAGCCAGTCGTTCGTGCGCTCCCTTGTGCCCCTTACAAACGGGAACCTGCCCGGCAGTGCCTTCAGGTGGGCCAGTTTTTCGGTATCGGCGGCGGTATAGTATGGTTTGATGGGGATACCCTCGATGGTCTTCCAGATCAGCTTCTTCTCGTAATCTGCGCCCTTCAGGTCTTTGGCTATCAGCTCCTCCCACTGGCTGACCGGTACCGGGGGAAACTCCCCGAACAGTTTACTTGCTGGGTTATGCTTCATAATTCAACTCTGTTTTACGGGTCAAAATTACATACTTTGCCGGCAGGTGTTATGATCATTGTCATCATTACTGTTGCCGGCACAGTTGCAATCCCGCACAAATTGATGCAAAGTTAAGCATATTTCCAATAAAGGTGTATTACTGCAGTAGCAGTCCCAGAGCCCCGAGGCATTAATCTGGTATTTGTTGTTTCCGGCCCGTAGGGCCGGGGATTCGAACCGGTGAAGCTGGTGAATCCGGCGAAGCCAATTTAATATGCGAAGCGGGTGAGCTCTTCATAATGCAACTGCCGAAATCCCGCACAGAGTGAGGAGCATAAAGGGGAAAGGCTGTTTCCCTAAGAAAACAGCCTTTCCGTAAAAAACCCTAACCGTAAAAATTATGAATCAAAACCCTCTCCTGGATCCGGGCCGGTTGGGCATAACGCCTGGTGCGCCCCCACCGCGTCCACCACGAGGAGCAGCCTGCCTCATTTCTCCCCGGCCGGGAGCAGCTCTCATCCCGGCACCACGGCCCATCGGCCCCCTGGGTGCCGCATCAAACCAAACCCTTTGTTCTTCGGTAAGAAGTCCGCGGATTGACTGATGATGCGCGGCCTGCTTTTTCTCCATCTGGGTGCGGATTGCCGAGCGCTCATCAATGTTAGCATTGATCGCATTCATGTCGGCGCGGTCGCCCCTCATCAGCTGACGGTACTGCGCCCTGTTCACGTCTATCTGATCGCGCAGCGACTGCATCTCTTTCAGATGTGCAGTGCGAAGCTGTGTGATCTGCTGACTTTGTTCGTCGGTAAGGTTCGGGATACTGGGGCATACCTGCTCCATTCCTCCCATCCTGTCCATCCCGCGCCCCCTCTGTGAGAAGGCATCGGTTCCTGTTGCCATGAGCAGCAGTATGGCAAACATCAAGGTTGCTGTTATTTCTCTTTTAAACATGATAATAGAATTTTGGTTAATAATCGTTTTCTGCCTGTTTCTGTCCTTTTGACCTGAAATGGCTGGAAAGGTTTAAAAGAGAATTGAAAAATTTCCTTACTGCAGATTGGTGAGATGCTGTCTTGCACCCTCACGGATCAGGGAGACCGATTTACGGAATGCCTCGTCAATCTGGCTTATGATAGGATAAAATCCCTCATTGTCGATAATATTCCGGGCAATATAAGCCTTGATCTGGGTATGGATGATCTCCTGCGACCTGGCGATCTCCGAAGAGTTGCGATTGACCCCCTGCTCTTCGGCAAACTCCACAAAACTGTCCATCAGGTTCTGCCTGTCAAGATAGTCATCTATATCGTAAGCATTGTCGAAACGGGTTAAGGTCTCCCTGTTCCTGTCGGAGTAGTCAAAGGCAAACCGGTAAACAAGTCCCTGCCTGGTCACCTGGCTGTAGTAGCCGGTTATGCCGGCAGTATCCCTGGGTATGAACACGTCGGGCATGATTCCGCCGCCGCCAAATACCACGTTGCCACCGGGAGTAACGAATTTGAGTGAATCGTCAAACCTTATGCTGTCGGCCTCGTCAAACTCGCCATGAAGGAACCTCCTGTCAAGGTCGTTGAAATATTCATCAGATCCTGCATCATATGGTTTTTGTATGCTGCGGCCCGTGGGAGTAAAGTAGCGGGCCACCGTGAGCCTCAGCGCCGAGCCGTCGGAGAACATGGTCTGGTTCTGCACCAGTCCCTTCCCGAAGGACCTCCTGCCCACCACCATTCCCCTGTCATTGTCCTGAATGGCTCCTGCCAGGATCTCGCTTGCAGAGGCGCTCCACTCATCGATCATAATGATTATCTCCGTGTCCAGGTTAATTCCCTTTGAGGTGGATATAACATCGGATCGGGGACTTGCCTTGCCTTCTGTATAGACTATCAGCCGGCCCTCCTCCAGGAACTGGTCAGCTATGCTGGTTGCCTGCTCCATATAGCCTCCTCCGTTACCGCGCAGGTCAAGTATCAGTTTTCTCATGCCCATTGCATTCAGCTTCTCCGCCGCCTCCATGTATTCACGGAAGGTGGTGCGCGAGAACTGGCTTATCTTGATGTAACCCGTTTCATCATCTATCATATATGCAACATCGACGCTGTAAAGCGGTATCCTGTCGCGTGTGATCTCAAACTCCATCAGCCCGGGAATGAACTGCCTCTGCACACCTACCCTCACCGTTGTGCCGCGAAGTCCCCTGAGCATGCTGACAATGTCGGTATCGGGTATGCCCACCCCGGCAACAATACTGTCATCTATCTCCACAATACGGTCGCCCGGCATTATGCCTATCCTTTCAGAAGGCCCGCCTGATATGGTCTGTATCACCACAATGGTGTCATTCAACATGTTGAACTGTATCCCAATCCCTTCAAAATTGCCCTCCAGCGGCTCGGTCACCCGTTGCAGGTCCCTTGCCGGTATATACATTGAATGGGGGTCGAGGTTCCGCAGGAGTTCGGGTATTGTCTTTTCCACCAGTTCGTCTCTCGAGACTGAGTCGACATACTCCATCTCGATGAAGTTGATAACGCCCGACAGCTTGTCGGTCTTAGGATAAACAAACATGGACCTTTCACCGGTTCGGTCTACAAGCTTTACTCCGATCAGCATACCAATGATCAGTACAACGGCAAGAACCAGCGGTAAAATAGCAGATGACGTATTTATTCTGAACTTCATAATATTTACTTGATTTAAAAATCTATGGCCACATGGAACCAGTCATTCTACAACCATGTGGGCGTGTGCAAAATTCTACCCATTACATGTACTGCCTACTCGTCAATCTGGACCATCTCGATGCCGGCCCGTTCCAATAGCTGCACCCCGTCGTCCATGCGGTAAGCATCAAAATAGACAACCCTTTTTATCCCTGCCTGGATTATCAGCTTGGAACATTCAAGGCAAGGTGCTGCGGTTATGTATAACGTTGAATTCTCGCTGCTATTATTCGACTTGGCAACCTTTGTGATCGCATTTGCCTCAGCGTGGAGCACATAAGGTTTGGTGCGGCCGGTCTCATCCTCGCACACGTTCTCAAAACCCGAGGGTGTGCCGTTGTAGCCGTCGGAAATGATCATCTTGTTCTTAACTATCAGCGCCCCGACCTGCCGGCGCTCACAATATGAATTCCCGGCCCATATGCGGGCCATCTTCAGGTAACGGCGGTCGAACTCAGCCTGCCTTTCCCCGTAAGGTTTTATATCATCTTTATTGCTCATATCTGAAATTACCAGAATTTTAATGAGGTGCGGACTGGTGCAAAGATAATGAACAGACTGTAAAAAACACAAAGCCTGCCCGTTACCAAAGGATAACATGCAGGCCTTTGTCTGTGGGCTGTACTGGACTCGAACCAGTGACTTCCACCCTGTCAAGGTGACACTCTAAACCAACTGAGTTAACAGCCCGTAAATCAAAAGAACATCCCGGCTCAAGCCAGCGAACCAGCGTATCATGGTGCCTCCACGCCATGGTTCCGGCAAATCAGGGAACCGGCAAACCTGGGTGTCGACAGATTATGTAGCCGGCAGATCAGCGAACCGGCAAATCAGGGTGCCGGCTGATCAGAGCCGGCAGATCCTCTTAAGCCAACACAAAAATAGTTCACCCGGAGTAAATTACCAAAAATAATTAACGTTGTTGCAGCAGTAACACCTGTTCTTACGTATTGGGTATAAGAGAAAACTTTGTCAAACCTAACCCCTGCCCGAAAATGAAAAAGAACGTACGGCTGCTGCTGTTTGCCCTGCTGGCCATCCCGGCCATCTACCAGGCATGTACAAAAAAAGAATACGAGACCTACACCTTCGAGGCCAATGTGCCCATATACATGAGCTTCCAGGAATTCAGGTCGGCCGTCAAATCGGCCGAAACCCGCGGCATCGAATACCCCGGCAAGATCTATTTCAAGGATAACCTGCTCTTTATTAACGAGGTCAACGAGGGAATTCACGTCATTAACAATGCAGACCCATCGAATCCCGTACCGCTCACCTTTTATGAGATCCCTGGCAACGTTGACATAGCCATAAGGGGAAACATACTGTTTGCCGACAGTTTTATTGACCTGGTGGCGATCGACATAAGCGACATCTTTGATCCGGTCGAGGCCGGCCGCCTTGAAAATGCCTTCCCGAATACATTGCCCCCTATAGAGCAACCAAGGCCCATTTCGGGATACGATCCTGAGCTGGGGGTTGTGGTAGGGTGGCAGACAAAGATAGTCACCGAGCGATTTCCAACGAACTCATGGGGATGGGGCGGACCATGGATGTTCAGGGCAAGCGCCGATATGGCCCTCCAGAGTTCAGGTCCACCGGTGGCGGGTGTTGCCGGCAGCATGGCACGGTTCATGCTGCATGAGCATTACCTTTATTCCGTCGCGAATCCTTTTATGCTCAAGACACTCGACATTTCAGTGCCTGAAGGCATAACGGCCGTTGACAGCATCTCCACCTGGCGAAACATGGAGACGCTCTTCAGGCATGATGAGCACCTGTTCATAGGCACCACCACCGGCATGCTCATCTACAGCCTCGCGAACCCTGCAAAGCCCGAATTCGTATCCGACTTCGACCATGTCAATTCATGCGACCCCGTTGTCGTTGCCAACGACATAGCCTATGTAACACTGCGGTCGGGCAACAACTGCGGAGGAACCGCCAACCAGCTCGATGTGATAGACATTATCGACATAAAGAACCCAAGGCTGCTGAAGTCATACCCGATGTTCAACCCGCACGGACTCGGGATTGACCACCCGGTGCTGTTCATCTGCGACGGGGCTGACGGACTTAAAATATATGACGCCACCAATCCCCTGGCCATCTCGTCAAATATGATAGCACACTTCCCCGACATAGACACCTATGACGTTATCCCTCTCGGAAACGTTCTTATGATGATAGGGCATGACGGACTCTTCCAGTACGACTACTCAGACCTGGGCGACATCAGGCTGCTCAGTCACATAAGGGTAACAGGGGAAAAATAAAACCCAATATGAAAAGGTTCATATCACTGTTTATATTGCTTGTTTCTTTTGCAACCTCCGGCTGTGATAAAGCTGATGACATTGTTATGGATGACCAGCACTGGGGCTTTTCATCCAGTGCATCACAGGTGTTGTTTATATCCCGCCGGGAAGATAACAGCGCTGCGTGGCACCTCTACAGTATGAATAATGACGGATCCCGGCAGACAAGGCTGTCGGGACTGTCTACAGGCTGCAGGAAACCTGTGATCTCCAACTGGGGAAGCACAGTTCTGTTCACTCACAAGGGTAATGAGCTTTATGCAATAAATGCTGACGGGTCAGACCTCAGGCTGATTGACGGGACAGAGGGCCAAATTGGTTCCCTCTCCTGGTCGCACGACGACAACAGGATCCTGTACTTCAAAGAAGGAGATGCCGTAACATATGATATGGTGACCGGGGCCAGGAATATCCTTACTTACAGCGGAAAAAAATCCTGCGGGATATTCACACATGATAACAGGATAATCTTTGGCAAAAGGGGAGAAGATTATTCTACCAGAAGCATATACATTATGAATACCGATGGTTCAGGAAAAAGAAAGCTGATCGACAGCGGCTGCTGCCCTGTCCTTTCGCCCGACGGGAAGACCATTGCCTACTATTCTACCGGTAAAGACCGAAGCCGGCAGATCTTCACGGCAGATATAACAGGTGAAAATGTAACCCAGTTGACCTCGTCGGTCTCTCCCCGGGTATATCCGGGCTGGCCTCCCGACGGCAACCACGACCCTGTCTGGACACCTGACGGAACAAGAATAGTGTATGTTTCCTGGGAAAACGAATTGCCCGATGTATATATCATGAACAGAAACGGGAAAAACAAGAAAAGGCTGACCGACAGCGGCACAAGGGATGAAAGTCCGGTTGTAACCCGTGACGGCAGGTTCATTGTTTTTACATCGAGAAGAGACAGTTACATCAATAATATTTATTACATGACAATAAACGGGAATAACCAGACATCGCTGTCTGATTATCCCCGCTCCGATGTATTTCCGGTTATCGTGCCGTAATGAAACACTGGCAAATAATTATTTAAGGTGATTCTGAATAATAAAACTGAGTATATTGCAGTATAAAAGGATGTGTCATAACACCAATAAACTGCAGAGTTGACCAGCAGGCAATATACGGAGCAGGAGATAATACAGGGATGCAGGCGCGGGAAGCGGCGCTTCCAGGAATTGCTTTACAGACTTTATTTCGGCTTCGGCATGTCGGTATGCCTGCGGTACTCATACAGCCGGGAAGATGCCATCGAAATTCTGAACGACGGGTTTATGAAAGTTTACAACAACATAGGTGTGTACGACGACAGCAAACCATTCAGGAGCTGGTTCAGGAAGATCCTTGTCAACACGGCAATCGACCACCACAGGGCAAACCGGCAGAACCGCCTCAGGATAAACGCTTACGACACCGCCGAAGAAATTGACCAGGTTCACAATACCGCCGATCTGCCCGGCTCAGAAACAACGGCCGATGCCGAAGCGATACTTGCGCTGTTCGACAGGCTGCCCGGTAATTACAGGATGATATTCAACCTTTACGAGGTAGAGGGATACAACCATGATGAGATTGCCGGGATGCTGGGCATATCGCCCGGAACTTCCCGGTCGGCCCTTAGCAGGGCCAAAGCGCTTATCAGGGCACTGTACAATAAAAACATCAAAGACAACCGCCATGAAGCCGTTTGATGAAAGATTTGCCGACAGGGTGCGCGAGGTCTTCGACAAGCATGACGAACCCGTCGACCCCGCTGCCTGGGAAGCAATGCAGTCCACGCTCGGGCAGAATGCGTCGTCAACAAGGCGGCTCATGCCCTGGCTGCTCCGTATTGCCGCCGCCCTGCTGCTGATCATCTCCTTTTCAGTGCTTCTGATGCTGCCTGAAAAAGATCAGATCGCTGAGAAAACTGTTTCAGATACCGCTTTCGCGGAAGAAGACGCCGCGGCAACCTCCCCTGCCCCTGCAGAACATGAGGCGCTGGCAGACGCCCCTGCTGAGCCAGCTGAGGCAGGCGCCCCCTCTGCTGTCGCTCCTGATACACCCCCTTCTGCGGAACCCATTCATGAACAAGCCGCATCTTCTCTGGCAGACACCCCGCCTGATCCCGCCATGGCAGATCCCGGTACCATCGCGGCAGGAGTCCCGGACCGCGACACCCCCGATGCCGTTCCCGGCACCCCGGAACCCAGGACCGCCCAGGCCGTTATAATCCCACCAGGAATTCCTGATGATCATACTCCCGGCACCCCGGAACCCCGGACCGCTCATGCAGTTACAATGCCCCCGGCCCTCTCTGATGACACCGCCACCGTCATAACACCAACTGTCCCGGTTGCTGCAGCAGAGCGTACCGGTGCCGTCATACCCTCTGCCCTCGCAGAAGCCGCTACCGTTGCGACAGAGGACCCCGGCCGCGAACCCCCCGTTGACAGTCTGCGCCATGAGCCAGACGTCCCGGTTATTGCCGATGCCGGGCAACTATTTCAGGAGATGCCCCTTTACGGGACACCCGTGGATGAACCTGCCGGCCACAGGGCATTAAGGTGGGGAGTCGCTGCAGGCCCCATGCTCACTTACGCCGAACAGCAACTGGCCAGCGGCATGGGTTTTTCGGCAGGCGCAAGTTCCGAGTACAGGCTCTCCCGGCAATTCACGGTTAAATCGGGACTTCTGCTGGCCTACCAGCAGTTCGAGGTCGACAATATGCCGCTACGAAGCCGGAGTAGCAGTAAATACTACTCCAGCATGCCGGAAGATGCAGGCTATCAGCTTCATAGATCATACAGCAACCAGGCCTTCGAGATCATGGCCGTTGACATCCCTGTAAACATCCAGTACCAGCTCATGGAAACCACCCGAAGGCAAATGTACGTTGAGGCAGGCTTCTCATCACTGCTATATCTTCAGCAGAAAATAACCGGAGAGGAGATCGCGTATGTTGAACAGGCTTATTACTCACCGGCTGACGGTAGTTACCGCCAGCTAAGTTCAAGGGTGGTCTCAGATGTAACTGCCAGCTACGGCCCCTTTTCACGGTTCGACCCGGCACGGCTGCTGAACCTCTCCTTCGGTTACACTATTTCGGGCGGCAACTATACCACCATAATAGAGCCTTTCATAAAATACCCGCTGGGCGACCTTGGCAGCCGCCAGATACGCATGGGTATGGGAGGCATCAACCTCCGCCTCAGGTTCGGCGAGTAGCCGGTCTGCCTGTCAGACGGTATCCTGGGAAAAATTTCCCTTAACCCATAATAACCTCCACCTGGTTCACACCCGGGGTAAGCGGAAGCAGGTTGCCCTCGATCTCCTTTCCGTTCATCCTGACAATCTTGACACCCTTATTCACCCCGTCGGGATTGGTTACCTTTATCCTGTATTCACCACCACGTAACTTCCTTGTTACCTCAAACCCCTTCCAGTCGCGCGGAATACACGGATCAACAACCAGTCCGTCATACTCAGGCCGTATTCCCAGAATATAGCGGGTAATGGCATAATAATTCCATGCAGCGGTCCCGGTTAGCCATGAATTCTTCGCCTCACCCGGCCTGAATGCATCCTTCCCGGCAATCATCTGAGCATAGACGTAGGGCTCGGTCTTGTGAAGGTCACTTATCTCCTCAAGGTAGGCCGGGCATATCTTCCTGTAATAGTCCCATGCCATTTCACCGCGCCCGAGCATTGTCTCTCCTATCATGATCCATGGGTTGTTATGGCAGAAGATGCCGGCATTTTCCTTATAACCCGGCGGGTACGTCGATATCTCGCCGTATTCTATAACATAACGGGTGAATCCCGGATTGTTAAGCACAATGCCGTAATCGCAGTCAAGATACTTCTTTACCGAATCGAGCGCCTTCTCAACCATTCCCTCCTCCTTGCCAACCTCAGCCATTGAGCACCATCCCTGTGATTCAATGAATATCTTGCCCTCTTCGTTTTCCTTGCTGCCAACCTTTTTACCAAAGTAATCATATGCGCGCAGGAACCATTCGCCATCCCAGCCATGCTCCCTGATGGTTTCCACCATCCTGTCCACATGCCCGACTGCCGCATCAGCCTCATCAACACGGCCCGTCTGGCGGCAAAGCCTGATGTATTCGCGTCCGTACACCACGAATAACCCTGCTATCATTATCGATTCAGCCGTCCTGCCCTTCCTGTTTTCCGTTGTCTGGAACGATTCGTTCGGGTCGGTTGAAAAACAGTTCAGGTTGATGCAATCGTTCCAGTCCGCCCGCCCTATTAGCGGCAGTCCGTGCGGCCCAAGGTTGTTCACCACATGGTAAAAAGATGCCTTCAGGTGGTCAAAATGAGGCTTTGCAAGCGACTCGTCGTTGTCGAAGGGCACCATTTCATCGAGTATGCCGTAATCACCCGTCTCCTTGATATATTCTGTCGTCGAAAGGATGAGCCACAGGGGGTCATCGTTAAAGTCGCCTCCTACAGCATGGTTTCCCCTCTTTGTCAGGGGCTGGTACTGGTGGTATGCACCTCCGTCCTCAAACTGTGTGGAGGCGAGGTCGATGATCCTCTCCCGGGCCCGGTCGGGCACAAGATGTACAAAACCGATCAGGTCCTGGTTGCTGTCGCGGAACCCCATCCCACGGCCTATTCCCACTTCGAAGAACGAAGCCGACCTCGACATGTTGAATGTAACCATGTTCTGGTACTGGTTCCAGATGTTGACCATGCGGTCAAGCTTTTCGTCGCCGCTCTCAAGCACGTAAACACCAAGTAGCTCGTCCCAGTACTTCCGCAATCCTTCAAGAGCCGCATTTACCTTCCCGGGAGTGTCATACCTGCCGATAAGCTCCTTCGCCTTTGTCTTGTTTATCACACCCTCCGATTCCCACTTCAACTCGTCGGGGTTTTCAATATAGCCAAGGACAAATACAAGCTCTTTTGTCTCCCCCGGATCAAGTTCAATCTCCAGGTAATGGGAGGCTACCGGCGACCAGCCGTGTGCATGGGAATTACGGGGACTGCCCTCGATAACGGCTGCCGGACCCGAAAACTCATTGTACAGGCCCATGAAGCTTTCCCTGTCGGTATCGAAACCGTCTAATGGATGGTTAACATGATAAAATGCATAATGATCCCTGCGATCCTTATATTCAGTCTTATGATAAAGTGTGGAGCCGTCAATCTCCACCTCGCCGGTGTTCAGGTTGCGCTGAAGGTTGTTCTGGTCATCTTCAGCATTCCACAGGCACCATTCGACAAAGGAAAACAGTTTGAACTTTTTCTTCTGCTTCCCCCTGTTTTTCAGCGTAAGCACCTGCACCTCACACCACTCCTTCAGGGGCACAAGAAACAGGACTTCAGCCTCCAGTCCGTTTTTTACCCCCTTTATCCTCGTGTAGCTCATCCCGTGCCGGCACTCATATTCATCGAGAGGCGTCTTTACCGGTTTCCAGCCGGGCGACCAGATGGTGCCTCCGTCATTTATATAAAAATAGCGGCCGCCGTTGTCCATCGGCACATTGTTGTACCTGTAACGGGTCAGTCTCCTGAATTTGGCATCCTTATAAAAGGAATACCCGCCGGCAGTGTTGGAGATAAGCGAAAAGAAATCTTCGTTCCCCAGGTAGTTTATCCAGGGCCAGGGAGTTACAGGATCGGTTATCACATACTCCCTTTTTTCATCATCAAAAAATCCGTATTTCATAATATTTTAAAGTTTTGATTTTATTTTATTGCCGCATTTCTCATTGCCGCTGAACCTTTTCATTGTCACCAGACAGTCCGGTTTTCCTCTAAACTATCATGGTCACCCGGGAATTTGCAGTGTCCCGGGGCATTCTGATTGTTCCTGTCAAATCTTGCCACCCCGGAGGATTCTCATTGTTCCTGTCAAATCTTGCCACCCCGGAGGATTCTCATTGTTCCGGAGTATCCTCTCTTTCCCGCCGGTTTTTGAGCTCAAGGGTGATCTCATCCAGCTTTTTCTGGTCAAGTGGATACAAGGTCATCAGCACTGCTGCGAGGACTGCAATGAGGGCAGGGACCCAGCTCATAAGCATTTTAATTGCCGGAATGGCTCCCTGAATTGCCACGGCATCCTGCCCGCTGTAACCGTATGCCCCCAGTATCAGTCCAATAATTGCTCCGGCAACTCCCCCGCCGAACTTGGTGGAGAACGACCCGGCAGAATAAACCAGTCCGGTTGCCCTCCGGCCATTCACATACTCGGAATAATCGGCGGCATCGCCTAGCATGACAAAGAAAAGTGTTGGAAAGATGGCAGCAGCGAACTCAGATATTATGCCAAGGGTAAATATTGCATAAATATCCCGCGGGCCGCAGAAAATAATAAGTGAATTCACTGCAGCAGAAAAGATCAGTGCATTGATGAACAGCCTCTTCTTGCCCATTCTTTTGCCAAGAAAACCTGTTGCCATTGCCCCGCCTATCGAGGCCAGCATCAGGAACACCAGGTAGGTGCCCGCCAGCAACTGATTGTTAATATAGTGCGCAAAATATATTACGGTAATCCCCTGCTTAATGGCATTATAAACACAGAACAACAGCCCGATCACCAAAAGCACCAGCCAGGGCCTGTTCCTGATCAGGTCTTTGAAATCCCTCTTCAGGTCGGTTACCTGTGTCTTCGGGGGTCTCACCCGCTCGCGGGTACTGTAGAAAGTAATGATCATGAACAGCGACAGGAAAACCGACATGATATATATTGAATTGCTGTATCCCCTTTTCTGGTCGATAATTGAAATGTTTGCAGGTTCAAGGTTTTCCTCTCCCTCAACAAGGAAGGCATATTCGGTACCGGCCTCCATAGAAAAACTTATTGAACTGACCTGAACATAGTCCGGGTCTTCTGCAGGCTTATCAAACCAGGAGAAGAGGGCTATCCCGTCATCAGTGTTGATGTTGACATTTTCAACGTCTTTTGCCACTGACACGGTCACCACGAAGCGGTCTTCTGCCAGTTTTTCAACACGAACATCAGGGTTTACATTACCAAAATGTGCCACCAGGAAAAGCAACGCGCCCTGCACAAGCATCCCTCCCGCGAAAGCGCCAACCATACGGTAGGAGCCAAACACGGTCCTTTCCCGGTTATCCCCTGTGATCACCGCCAAAAGTGCGCCGTAAGGGATGTTGTTTGCAGTATAAACCAATGTAAACAGGATATAGGTCGTGTAGGCGTATATGATCTTCCCCGTATTCGACAATCCCGGAGTGGTAAACAACATCGACAGGATAACACCCAAAGGTATCGCGGTCCATAATATCCAGGGCCTGAACTTTCCCCACCTGGTTTCTGTACGGTCGGCCAGGATCCCCATAACCACATCGCTCACACCGTCGCTGAACCTGGCAATAAGCATCAGCAATCCAACGGCGGCAGGATTGATGCCGTAGACATCTGTATAAAACACAAACAGGAATGTTGCCACCCCGCGCCATGCAATGTTCGCAGCGCCGTCACCCAAAGCGTAGCCAATCTTTTCGGTGATCCTGATCTTTTCAAAGTTTGCCATGACTCTTGTTAATTTAATTAGCTGAATAAATTTCTCTTGTTAATGAGCCAGGCCTGTTTCATTTTAATCAAGGAGCACCAGGTAGATAATACGGGACAGTTTGAATCGTCCCTCACAACCTTTGCATTTTCGAAATTGTGAATTTGGGCGGTAAAAGCTCATGGTGGCGAATTTATGATAATACGCGAAAATTTACAAATAACCTTGCGTGGTATTATTAAGATTACAAAAAGGGCCTGTTCCGGTTTTCGCCTTTGCGCCCTTCGCGAAACACAACCTGTTCCAATCCCTGAAAAGTTTATTGATTAAATATTCACTACTTTTGTTTACAGACGCATTAATCACAATAACAATCGTCCAGGAACCTGACCGGATGAGTTACCATATAACTTTATGAATCTAACAGGATTTCTCATATTCATAGCTTTTTTGACTGGCTTCGGAGTACAAGCCCAGACCATCACCGGCAGGTTCAGCCTCCCCTCCGGCCAGGAAGTCCGCCTTGAAGGCTTTAAAGGGTTTGAGACCTACCTGATCGGCAGTTCAGATGTTTCTGAAGAGGGAATATTTATGCTCAGTTATTCAGAACCCAACTACGGCATGGGACAGCTCATCTCTGCAGAGAACAGGCCCTTTATCGTGATCCTTAGTGGTGAAGATATTGAACTGAAAGGAGAATCCTTCAGCCATCCCGAAACCATTGAGATACTTCAAGGTAACGAGAACCTGCTTTTTGAGCAATATGCAACCGGGCATCCCCGCAGGGAGCAGGCCCTGAGCGCCTGGCAATACCTGGAAAGAATATACACCCTGGATTCCCTCTTTGCCATTCACCATGCACCCAAAAATGCCATTATTCAGGAGATGCAACGCATAAGAGAAGAGGACAAAGCTTTTTTGGAAAGCCTGGACCCACAATCCTATGTAAGCTGGTTCTTGCCAGCCCGGAAGCTGGTAAGCTCCGTTCCCACCATTGCACAATACCGCACCGCCGAAATTCCCGGCGCCATAGCTGCATTCAGGAGCATGGACCATACAGACCCCCGGCTGTACAAAAGCGGGTTATTGCGGGATGTAATAGAGAGCCATTTCTGGCTTATTGAGAACAGCGGACGGTCACTCGATTCGGTGTTCATTGAGATGAACATATCGATTGACCACCTGATCGATAATATTGCAACCGATGAAAAAAAGTTCAACGAAATAACCGATTACCTGTTCAAACTGCTGGAGCGGCGCAGCCTGTTCGGTTCTTCCGAATACCTGGCCCTGAAAGTGCTGAACGAAGTAAGCTGCACTATTGACAACGATCTTGCCGCACAGCTGGAAAGCTACCGTGCCATGAAGCCGGGAAACACAGCTCCCGACTTTGCCTTCAGGGAAGATGTTCTCGCACCGGGGTACGAACCTTCAGAAATGCCTGGAAAACTATCAGACCTGAACAGCAAATATACCGTGGTGGTTTTCGGGGCAAGCTGGTGCCCCGGATGCCCCGGAGATCTTTCACAGATTGCCGGTTTGTACGAAAAATGGAACGCCCATGGTGTCGAAGTTGTTTTTGTCTCCCTTGATGAAGACAGGCAGACCTTTAAAAACTTTGCCGGCAGGTTCCCCTTTATCAGCATATGCGATTACCAGAAGTGGGACAGCCCTGTTGCAAAAGCCTGGCATATCTTCGCCACCCCCACACTCTACCTGCTGGATTCAAGGCGGGAAATACTGCTCAGGCCCAACTCGGTAAGACACATGGATGCCTGGGTGGACTGGCACCTGGTGCAGGGGAATTAAAAGCCTGTCTTAAGAGTTCCAAGGATTTTATCTTGTAAAAAATGCGTTTTTTAGAAATATTATCTTGGTAATAATGCAACATTCCGTGAGAATTATCAAAAATACTCTGATAATCACATTTCTTTGATCACCCCATCTGCAGCTCGACTTTTTTCCCCGCAAGGGAAAGGTTTTCCCTGATATAGGTTTCATCCCACAGGTTGGAGATCACTGCTGTAATATTCGGGTTTTGCAGGGCCCATAAATAGGCTTTCATCGGAGGTTTCAGATCGCCGGGTACGACCCTGTTCACCTTGGCAACACGCCATTCGGGTATTTCAAGTCTACTGTGATGAGTAGCCACCGCCATGGCCGCCTTCATGGCAATGATCCCGACGCCGTTTTCCTTTGCATTACGAATAGCGTCTTCCAGAAAGCCTCCGTTGATAATATTGTATGAAGCCATCACCATATCATATTTGCCCGTGTTGGTGGCTGCGCTAATTACCCCGGCAGGGTCATTGTGGGTAGAGACCCCCAGGAAGCGTATTTTGCCCTGTTTTTTCAGGTATTCAATGGTCCCGAGCATTTCCTCATTCTGGAGTTCCTCTGCACTGCTCGCACCATGAGGACACAGCAGGATATCAAAATAGTCAGTGCCGACCCTTTTCAGGCTATCTTCAAGAGATGAAATGATCGCTTTACGAAATTCTCCGCTCCCTTCTACCTTGTGTCCGTAATCCTTCATCATCACGTTGCTAAGATAGGCTCCGTCGAAGGCATTGATATGATTTGGCCAGTATGACAGGAAATACCCCGGTTGCTCCACCCTTTTCTCTGCGATGGTATCTTTTGCCTCCTTCAGATAAGCCTCCTGCTTAGCGGATGGAAGTCCGTTGAATATCTCCCTGTACATATTGTTTCTTACCCATGAATAACCGCTGATCTTGGTCGCAATGTAAACCTTCTCTCTTTTGGCCGGGGAGTCAAGCAGCTTCCCGAATGCTGTTTCACTTTCCCCTCTCCCATAAGCAGGGGCCGTATCCATGTAATTGAGCCCCATCTCCATGGCCAGTTCCAGGTGTTTATAATTGTCGTTCTTTACAGGATCGCCACCAGCTACCACTTCAGATACCATCAATCCCGTCCGGCCAAGCTGCCTGTAGGCCATAGAACTTTGTCTGTTCCGCCACTCAAGGGGTACAGCTTTCTCTGGTGGTGCCGGAGTTTTTTCACCAGCCGCAGATTTTACACCAGCCTTTGAGCCAAGAGTCTTAAACCCGCCAACTGACAGGCCCACTGTGGCCAAAGCACCAAATTGCAGAAATTTTCTTCTGTTAATCCCCGGGTTGTGTGATTTCTGTTCCATCGCTGAATGGCTTTTAAGCTTCCGTGTTGTATGACAAACAATATAACATTCAATAAACACGAATTGTTCAAGGACGAGTGCCTCTCAGAATATCTGACATAGTCTTTAAGGCCAAAATCCGACCAAACATTAATTTCTGCCTTTTTTAATGTTTGACACTCTCCATGTATTAATTTTCATCCACCTTCCGCTTAAAGCAAAAAACAGCCGCTATGGCTGCCTGCGCGTTGTGAGTCCATCTAATTTTCTGTCAGGTTTTTGTTTTATTTCTGAAATTATATATTTTTGTATATTAATAGAAATGTATGTGGTTTGAATTCCGGAGCAAAATGTATCCTTTCAGGGTGTTTTCAGTGAGGGATGTGAAAAAGCAGTTTCCATTCATGAACCTGATGAACCTGGTGCACTGGCAAAAGAAAGGATACATTGTAAAATTGAGAAACAGATGGTACGCTTTTAACGATGCTGATAATAACGAAAACATCGAGTGGCTTGCCGCGAATCTTATTTACGCCCCCTCCTGTGTTAGTCTGCATTCTGCCCTTTCCTGGTACAACCTGATCCCGGAAATGATAGCAATTACAACATCCGTTACTACATTAAAAACCAATAGATTCTCAACTCCTCTGGGGGAATTGGAATACCACCGGATTAAACCGGAGGTATTTGGTTTTGGTTACGTACTTGAAAATATGGATGCCCGCATGGGTGAGCTTGGAAATAACAGAAAGATCATGGTTGCCTCCCCACAGAAAGCTATTCTTGATTTCTTCTATATCAATAGCTTCTACAATACTGAGAAAGACATGGAACACCTGAGATTGAATGAAAATGAGCTGGCAAAGATCTTGAATAAAAAGTTTTACCAGTATCTTGAAAGGTTTAATAACCGGGCTCTTGAGAAAAGAATTCGATTAATGACTAAAACCTATGGGTTATGATTGTTTTCGATGAAATAATTTCTTCTTTTTCAGATAGACTGCGAAGCAATCCTTCACACTTTGAATTTATGCTGAAAGAGTATTTTCATTACCGCATGCTGGATTTCATTTTTTCAGAAGAAGAGGCTTCAAAACTAAGCCTTATCGGAGGAACCAATCTCCGGATTCTGCATCACATTCAGCGGTTCAGTGAGGACCTTGACTTTGACTGTTTCAGCCTGTCCAGAAAAGAATTTTTGATTCTAACTGACAAAGTAATTAAAAGACTTACACAGGAAGGAATTAAGGTTGAGGCCGAAGACAAGGAAAAGGATCAAAAATTAACAGCTTTCAGGCGAAACATTACTTTTCCGGGATTGATGTATGAACTGGGGCTGACTGGCCACCGGGAGAAAAAACTTCTCATAAAAATTGAATGTGAACCTCACAATTTTAATTATGCCCAGGAGAAACCCATTATTCAGAAATTCAATGTCTTTACACAAATTTATGCTCCACCTCCGGCCATTCTATTATCTATGAAAACAGGCGCAGTCCTGGAAAGAGGAAAGGGCAGGGATTTCTACGATTTTATTTTTCTTTCGGGCATTACAGAACCTGATTTTGGATATCTAAACGAGAAATACAGGATTACAAATCACACCGAATTATACCAAAGAATTCTCGAATCTTGTGAAACAACAGATTTTATAACTAAGTCTCGTGATTTTGCCAAACTTGTATTTGACCCTCCTGAAAAGAAGAAGGTCCTGCTTTTTAAGGATTATATCCGCCAAAAACTATCTCGAATCTGACTGGCCTAAAGAATTAACCCGGGGGGTTAATTTAGCGAGGGGCCAGGCTGCAGGGAGGGCTTCGAGCCCTGATAGCAGACTCCAGATAAAAAAAGCACCTGCAGTGGTGTTTGCAAGTGCTTTAGATGTTTGTGGGCCCACCTGGGCTCGAACCGGACCGAGCGTAAAAAATTAACCCGGGGGGGTTAATTTAGCGAGGGGCCAGGTTGCAGGGAGGGCTTCGAGCCCTGATAGCAGACTCCAGATAAAAAAAGCACCTGCAGTGATGTTTGCAAGTGCTTGTTTTACTTTGTGGGCCCACCTGGGCTCGAACCAGGGACCCCCTGATTATGAGTCAGGTGCTCTAACCAGCTGAGCTATGGGCCCGAAAAAAATATTGCTAGTATTTTTATTTGGGACTGCAATATTACATATTTGTATTCTATTTTTCAATAGCGTTATTCACTTTTTTATGAGAAATGTCAAATTACTGCCCGGCACGGGTAAAAGAACCGAAGCAATTATTTTTGACCTTGGAGGGGTGTTGCTCAACCTGGATTTCGAAAAGTCAATCAATGAGTTTATAAGACTGGGGTTCAAAGATGTCAGGGAACAATTGTCAATCCTGCTCTCGGCTCAGCCAACTCCAGGCAATGAGAGCCTGTTCCACCTTTATGAAAAGGGGCTGATCGGCAGTGAACGGTTCAGGGACGGACTTCGTGACCTGGCCGGCAATGATATCGCCGACCAGGATATTGACAGGGCGTGGACCTCTATGCTGCTGGATATCCATTCTGAGAATGCGCAGGTGCTCGACAGCCTGAAGGGTTCATACCGTCT